>NZ_DBNHDN010000006.1:0-257958 GCF_057139185.1 Rudaea sp.
CGCTTCGCGCGCGCGAGGCCGACGAGGGCGAGGCCGAGCCAGAACAGGCATGCCCAGCACAGGTAGCGGTCGGCGTAGATCTGGCCGGGATATTGCTGGAAGTACGTCAGCCGCGACAGCGAAACGATGCCTGCGGCGCCGAGTCCGAACCAGGCGATGCCGAGACCGAGAGCCTCGGTCGGTGCGGCCGCTTCGCGCGCGAGCAGGCGGCGCAGCGATGCGGTGATCAGTGCGAGCATGCCGAGTGCGCCGAACAGCGCCTGCGGCATGACGCTGGCGTGCAGGTCGACGCCGTGGCGCGCGGCAAAGCCGGCGACGGCAACGACAAGGTGACGTGCAGCCCGGTTGGTCACCAACCCGGTCGCGCCCGGATCCCACAGAAACGAAAACAAGGCAACGAACGGCTCGCCGAGCCAGCGCGCGCCGACGAGCAGGTTGTCGAGCGGGGCGAAGTCGATCGAGGCGGTGACGCCGGTGCCGCCGGGGGCGCCGAGATACAGGCCCGCGGCGAGCAGCAGGCCGCCCATGCAGACGGCGAGCTGGCGACGGTCCGCCTTGCGTGCGGCGAGCGTGGCCGCGACGCCGACGAAAACGGAAAGGCCATAGCCGAAACTGAAGGTCGCGGCGAAACCAAGCAGCAGCGCGGCGATCAGTCCGTGCAGCGTGCGCTCGCCGCGCGTCGCGCGGATGCACAGCGCGATCGCGAGCATCAGGCAGAGCATCGGTAGCTTGGTGTGGAGCAGCTCGGTCGAATGGAACAGCGTGCGCACGTTGCCCAGCCAGAAGATCGCCAAGCAGCACAGGAACGCCGCGGCCGCGCGACGCACTGCCGTCATGCCGCGGTCGCGCATGCAGACCCACGCCGCAGTCGCGGCCGCGGCGAAGCCGCAAAGCAGGCCGATCGCGATCTGCAGCCATTGGTTGCCGTCGAACCAGCGAATCTCCAGCCAGGCGATGAGATTGGGCAATACCGAGCGATGGCCGTTGTCGGAAAACCAGACGTTGCCGGGAAAAGGCAGTTGCAGATAGGTGAGGTATTGCCGCCATTGGTCCGCATACAACGCATGCGGCGCGAAGCGCAGCACGACATAGATGCTGTTGCCGACGTAATACAGCCCGGTTACCGTGAACCACAGCAAAGCGAGTACGACGAGTGTGCGACGCAGGTTCATGCGCCCGTCTCGCGCGCGCTGCGCGGCCGGTCCGTGGCGCGGTTCGCGCGGGCAGAATTCGGGAGTGAGGCGCTTCCGGATCGTCATGTTTTTGGGCTCTTTCCGCAAATTATCCACTGCCGCCGGCCGGCGCCGGCGCAGCACGGCGAGCATGCGTGGGGCGAGACGTTGCCGGCGAGGATCTCCGCTTCGTCGCGCGCCTGCATGCGGTCGACGAAGGTGCAACGAATTTGCCGCCGAACTCGCGACATCTTTTCCGCGTTCACCGATTCAGCGCATGAATTGCGCAGATATTTCCGATGACGTGCCGGTTGTCAGAAATGCCGGCTGCGCACGTAGCAGAACGCGCGCTCGTCGCCCGTGTTCGTTGCTGGATCGGAACTCTCGGTGTTGCCTATTGTGACGAAGTCGAGCACGTCCCAGCCGGTGCGTTGCAGGATGCGGCGCAGTCCCGCATCGGTGAACATCCAGAAATTGGTCGCGTCGTTGTTGGTCTCGTCCGGCGCGACCAGGTAGGCGGCGGGGATGCTCGCGATCTCGACACGCTCGCGATTGGTGCCGCGATAGCGGTTGTCGGACGCATCCGCGATGTTGTAGCGCGCGATGCGCGTACTGATGAAGGCGTGGCGCACGCGACGCGCGAGCGACTCGAGCACGAAATACGGGTTCTTCAGGTGATAGAGGATGCCGAGGAAGAAGGCCAGCGAATATTCCTGCGCGGGCAGGGAGAACTGCGAGTCGAGATCGGTCTCGAGGATTTCGACGCTCGAGCCGAGCGATTCCTTGAGCAGGCGGATGCCGCGGCAACTGTTGTAGTTGGTCGGCGCATAGTCGATCGCGTGCGCGCGGTAGCCGAGTGACTCGAGGAAAAACGCCGTGTCGCCATCGGCCGCGCCGATGTCCGCGATCGGGCCCGATCGTGCGGGGTCCGGCAGGAAAACCCGGTTGTCGCCGCTGAGCAATTGATCGAGGATCGGAAAATTGTGCATCGTGCCGTAGGGATACCAGCCGAACCCGGTCGGTGCGAGCGTGCGCTTGCGTTCGTCGAGCGTGCGCAGAAAATCCTTGGAGCGGGTAGCAAGTTCGGCTATGTCCATCCAGCGTGCTCCGGAAAACGGACGGCGATTATAGCCCAGACCCGGTTTGCGCCACGGCACGCGGTTGTCCGCGCTCGGGGATGGAACGTTTCGCGATTACTTTTCCGCCGCCGTTCGGGCGATGTCGCCAAGGAAGATGGCCGGTCCTTGTGTCCGCGGGAGGAGCGCGAGGGTGTATTCGCCCTCGCTGCGATAGTTGCGGATGTAGCCGTCGAAGCCGCTCTTGCGCGGCGTGTCGTAGAGCAGCGCGCTGTCGCGCACCAGGTAGCTGAACTCGGCAAGGCCGACGATGCGTTTGTCTTCGTCGAGCACGGCAAGCTGGCCGTCGTGCGGGATTCCGGCGGTGCCGGCAATGACCTTGCCTTCGAAGTGCGCAGCGTGCATGCCGGTCAGCGAATCGTCGAACGTGTTGCTGATGCGCGCTTCGGCGGCGAAACGAGTCGAGTGTTCGAGCGGTGCGTTCATGGTACTGCCGACGCGTTCGAACGCCGGATCGGCGAACATCGCCAGATGCCGCTGCCGGAACATCGCAAGGCTGCGTTGCACGTCGTCGGCGCTGGCATCGTCGCCGTTCGGAAACAAGTCGGCCTCGAACAGCCCGCTGCGCACGATCGCGGCCGATTGTTGCGCGTGGCGGTAGACGATGGCGGCCCAGTCCGCGTACGTCTGTTGCGTCGGCAGCGCAACCAGCGGCAGCAGAATCAGGGGTATCGCGCCGACGGCACCGAGCCCTCGCCAGCGCAGACGTTGCGCTTCGAGCACGAGCAGGATCGCGAGCCCGCACCAGAACAGGTTGGGCCAGACGACGTAGCGGTCGGCCCAGACCTGCTCGGGATATTCGACGAAGTAGTCGAGCCGGCCGAGGCTGATCACGGTCGCGGTGGCCAGCGCGAACAGGCAGAACATCAGCGCCAGCGTCTGCAGTCGCGTCGGCTTCGCCTCGCGCACCAAGGTGAAGCGGCCGAGCAGGAGCAGGAACAGGCCGATGCCGGCGAAGCCGGCGAGGCGCGCGAGCATGCGCCACGACAGGCCGCTGGCGCCTTGCAGCCAGGCGGCGCTGGCGACGACCTGCCGGCCGAGATCCGCGTAGGGCATCGCGTGGGTGAACGAGTCCTCCAGCGGCGGCGGGGCATGACCGAGCCAGAGCCGCACCCACGGCGAGGAGATCCAGTCTGCCGCGACAAGAACGCTGTCGATCGGGCGGAAGGCGAGCATATTGCGCACGCCCTGGTCGCCGGGCAGGGCGAACAGGTACAAGAACAGACAAAGCGCCAGCACCGCGCACGGGATCGCATACCAGCGCGAGGGCAGGCGCAGGGCAAAGGCGAGCACGATCACCGCGGGAAAGCTCGCCACGCCCGAGCCGAAGCAGAACATCGCCACCGTGCACGCGACGCAGGCCCACGCGAGCCAGCGCCGCTGCTGCCGGCGCCAGGCCTCGAAGGTGGCGATGCCGGCGAGTGCGACCGACAGCGTGAGCAGGTAGACGTGCACCGATTCGTAACTGTGGAACAGCATGCGGCCGTTGACCAGGCCGAGCACGCAGACTACGCCGAGCATGGCGCAGGCCGCGCGCCCGGCCGCAGTCAGCCTGCGCTCGCGCCACGCGCACAGTGCGACGACGAGCGCGGTCGCGACTGCGCAGAACAGGCCGAAGGTGAACTGCAGCGAATGGTCGGCGGCGAACCAGCGACTCTCCGCCTCGATCAGCAGATTGGGAAAGATCGGACGATGGCCGTTGCCCGACTGCAGCACATTGGCCGGAAACGGCAGGTTGAGGAAAGTCTGGTAGTTGACGTACTCGTCCGAGAACGGCTGGCGCAGGCTGAAGTTGACGATCGCGCAGATCGAGGTCCAGGCGAAGAAGATCGTCCAGCCCCAGAACCAGATGGACAGCAGGTAGCGGACAGCAATGCGGGGCAAGAGCGCGGATGTGGCCCGCGTCGTCGCCGGCTGCGTCTGTGCATCGGGCAAGTTGCTGATTGCCATGGTTCCTAGCGGTATGAGCAGTCTTGTAGTCTAGAACATTTCCGAATCATGTGATTGTGACAGTGTGCTCGTACCTCTCTTCTTGCGGGGAAGGTGGGCGCGCGAACCGCGTCGTGAGAGGGTTGGTGCCGAAGGCGCCCGCTGCGCAGGCGCCACCCCTCTCCCCAAACTCCCCGCCCGCAGGAAAGGCACTGTCGATGCAAGCCGATCGGGTATGATTGCGCCCCTTTTTGCAGAATCGATTCCGAATCCGGAATCGCGACACCGATGTCCGCTCCGACGCCGTCCGTTTCCATATGCATGCCCGCCTACAACGGCGCGGCGCATCTGCGTGCGGCGATCGACTCGGTGCTGGCGCAGACGCACGCGGATTTCGAGCTGGTCGTGATCGACGACAACTCCACCGATGCCACCGCGGAAATCGTGGCAGGGTATGCTGATCCGCGCGTGCGCTACCTGCGCAACGCGAGCAACCTGGGCCCGCAGGGCAACTGGAACCGCTGTCGCGACGAGGCGCGCGGCAGGTACTTCAAGTTGATGCCTCAGGACGATCTGCTTGAGCCGGACTGTCTCGCGCGCCAGCTGGCAGTGTTCGAGCAGGATGCAGAACATCGGCTCGCCTTCGTATTTGGCGCGCGTGACGTCGTCGATGCGTCGGGCCGCAAGATCCTGCGTCGTGCCGCGTTTGGCGGCGAATCCAGACGCATCGAGGCGCAGGCACTGATCCGCGCCTGCCTGCGTCGCGGCACCAACCTGATCGGCGAGCCCGGCAACGTGCTGCTGCGGCGCGAGCTGGTCGAGCGGCTCGGCCCGTTCGACGCGACCTACGGCTACATGATCGATCTGGATTACTGGTTCCGTGCGTTGCGGTGCGGCGATGCGTATTATCTGGCCGACACGCTCTCGGCGTTCCGCATTTCCGGCGGCTCGTGGAGCGTGGCGATCGGTGCGCGCCAGTATCAGGAGTTCCGCGATTTCGCCAGAAAGTACGCGGCGATGCCGCAATACCGCATCGCCCCGCGTGATCTCGCCCAGGGCATTGCGATGGGCTGGATCAATGCCCGGGCGCGGCAATGGATCTATCGCTGGTGGTTGCGCTGATCCGCCCCCGGCCCGACACGAAGATGAGGAAGCGCAGTGGCAAGTGAATCATCCGAATTCGGCTCGAACTATGCGGCCGAGCAGCTGCGCCGCAGCCGCCATCCGCTGCGGCGCCTGATCAAGAAGTTCTATCTCGATCGCGTGCTCGGCGAAGTCGAGGCCGGACCGACGATCGATTTCGGTTGCGGCGCGGGGCAGTTGCTCGCGCGCCTGCCGGCGGGTTCGGTCGGGCTCGAGGTCAACCCGCATCTGGTCGAGGCGCTGCGCGCGGAAGGGCTCGACGCGCGGCTGTACGACGCCTACGTCGACGATTTCTCGCTGCGCCTGCTCGATGGTGGACGCTACGCAGCGTTCACGATCTCGCACGTGCTCGAACACTTCGCGGACACGCCCGCGGTGATGAGCAAGCTCTGGCGTGCCTGCGCGCGCCTTGGCGTGACCACGATCGTCGCCATCGTACCCGGCGCCAAGGGCTATGCCTCGGACGCGACGCACAAGACCTTCATCACGCGTGAATGGGTGCGCGACAACGGTCTCGAGCAATGCGAGGGTTACACGCTCGAGCGCGCGAACTATTTCCCGATCGACAAGGCATCGGTCGGCGACTGGTTCGTGTTCCACGAGTTGCATCTGGTCTACCGACGGACAGCGTAAGTGGCCGCGTCGGGAAGTTTCTGGACGCGCCGCATCGCGCCGCTGCTGCGCCCGCAGTTCATGCGCTTTCTTCTCGTCGGTGCCGCGAATACCGGCTTCAATATTCTCGTCTACTGGGCATTTCTCTGGATCGGGCTCGCGGTGCCGCTGGCCAGCCTCGCGTCGCTGGTCGTCGGCATCCTGATCAATTTCACTACGCAGAGCCGCTTCGTCTTCGACAATCGCAATCCGTGGAAGCTGCTGCCGTACTTTGTGGTCTGGGGGATCCTCTATGCGACCAACCTCGGCCTGATCTGGCTGTTGATGCGCTGCGGACTCGACGCCTACCTGGCCGGAATGCTGTCGACTCCGGCCACCGTATTGCTATCCTATTTCCTGCAGAAGTCCTTCGTATTCCGGCGTGCGTAACGATTTTCGCCATCCGATGACAAGATTTCCCCACAATTCCGCGGTCGCTCATTGCCTGCTGCCCGGGGCGGACACTTCGTGCATGCACACATGCGCGCATGTCGCAACGTGCATGCGATGCCCATGATCGTCGGCTCGGGGCTGATCGCGACTACCTTCGCTCGCCATGCGGCGGACGACGAGTCAGTGTGCTTCTACGCTGCGGGTGTGTCGAATTCCTCGTGCGGCGATGCGCGTGAGTTCGAGCGCGACCGGCTCAGGCTGGAGCGACACCTGGCAGACGTCGCCGCGGATATCCTGTTCGTGTACTTCAGCACCTGCAGCGTCGAGGATCCGTGGTCGAAATCCAGCGCGTACGTTCGGCACAAACTCGCGCTCGAGGACCTGGTGAGGCAGCGTGGCAACTATCTGGTGTTCCGGCTTCCGCAGGTGGCAGGACGTACGCCGAACCCGCACACGATACTCAACTATCTGCATGCGCGGATAACGCGGTCCGAACGTTTCGACCTGTGGCGACAGGCCGCACGCAACATCGTCGATGTGCATGATGTGGCGCGGATTGCGATGGACCTGATCGAAAACGAGGGCGCGCGCAACGAGACGATCAACATCGCCAGTCCGCGCAACTCCAGCCTGCCCGATATCGTCGCTGCGCTGGAATCGACGACCGGGCACCGGGCGATCTACGATGTCGTCGACAAGGGCGGCGAATACGCCATCGATACATCGCGCATCGCGGCGTCGATCCACCGTTGCGGCATTGTCTTCGACGATGCGTATCTGGCGAGAACCATAGCCAAATTCTATGACTGACCACACCATCCAGGGCGTTTCGGTTTCCATCGTCGTGCCGGTCTATCGCAGCGAGGCGATCCTGCCGCATCTCGTGGCCAAGGTGCAGGAAGCGATGGCAGGCAGCGGTCTCGGTTATGAGTTGATCCTGGTCAACGACGTCAGCCCGGACGGGAGTTGGGAGGTGATCAAGCGCCTGGCCGCCGAGCACAACTTCGTCCGTGGCGTCTGCCTGTCGAAGAACGTGGGCCAGCACAATGCGACGATGGCCGGCCTCGGCCAGGTACGCGGCGGGGTCGTGATCGTCATGGACGACGACCTGCAGCATCCGCCGCAGGCGATTTTGAAGCTGGTCGACTCGATCAAGTCCGGCCACGATGTGTGCTATACGCGTTACGCGCACCGGCAGCACGCCGCATGGAAGAAGCTCGGCAGCTGGTTCAACGACCGCGTTGCGACGTTGCTGTTGAACAAGCCTGCGGGTCTGTACCTGTCCTCGTTCAAGGCCATGCACCGGCGCGTCGTGGACGAGGTGGTGAAGTACGACGGCCCGTACGCATACGTCGACGGCCTGATCCTCGACGTCACCCGCAACATCGACGTGCTGACGATCGAGCACCAGGCGCGATTCGCCGGCGAAGGCAACTACAACCTGCGCCGCTCGCTGTCGCTGTGGCTCAAGATGGCGACGAGTTTCTCCGTGGTACCGTTGCGCATCGCCACCGTGCTTGGGTTGTCGATCACCGCGCTGAGCCTGATCATCGGCGTAGCCATCATCCTGCGCAAGCTTTCGCATCCGGATCTCGCCTCGGGCTGGGTCTCGTTGATAGTCTCGATACTGTTCGTCGGCGGCATGCAGACGTTCTGCCTTGGCCTGCTCGGCGAGTATCTCGGCCGCGCTTACCTGAAGATCAACAAGAAGCCGCAGTTCGTCATCCGCGAGAAAACCTGATTCAGGGGCGCCGACGCAGGCAGAAGCGCGGAGTCAGGTGCTTCCAGATCCGTGGCGCGTGGCCGGCGCCTGCGCCGTGCCCGGCACGCATCACCGCGAGCATGTGCGTGGGCGAGAGGTTGCCGGCGAGGATCTCGGCCTCGTCGCGCGCATGCACGCGGTCGATGAAGGCGCAGTCGCGTGCTGATTGCACATCGAAATGCGGACCGAAGCTGCGATCGATGAACGGGTCGATCAGGTTCGAGTGGGCGTAGAAGAAATCGAAGTCGAAGCGACCGAGCAGCAGCGGCAGGATGTCCTGAGCACGCACGCCCTCGAAGCTCTCGCGTGCGCAGTCCCAGTCGCGGAACGTCTTCTCGCGACGCCGGAGTTGCAGGTTGTACCGGTACTCCATCGGCAACTCGCGCCAGAATTCGCGCACGATCGCGAGTGCTTCCGGCCAGCGCTGATGTCCGTTGCGTCCGATGATGTCAGAGGCGACGAAGACGCCTTGCGGCGTCAGGCATGCGGCGATCGCATCAATCAGTCCTTCGAGATTGACGACGTGATGCAGGCTCTGGTTCGCAACGACCGCGTCGTATCGGGTTTGCGGTTGCCAGCGGTTGAAGTCGCCTTCGAGTGGAACCACGTGCGCCGACACGCCCGCCTCGCGCGCGAACGCGGCACCACGCTCGCGCATCGAACCGTTGAGTTCGAGACATTCGATCGTGAAATCCTCGATACCGCGCCCGATCAGGCTTTGCGCGATGCGTACTTCGGCATCGCAGTTGCCGGCGCCGATGCTGACGAAACGCGCCGGCCTTGCGCGCGCGTCGTGGAAAGCCCGTTCGAGAACCTGGCCGAAAAACTGTTCGGGATCGGAGAAACCGAAGGTTTCGAGTACGGGTCGAAGATGCTTGTTCGACCAGTAGTGGGCAATCGGCGGCAGGTCGTGTACCTCGGTCTGCGCGTCGAAGCGGGCGGTCTCGGTCTCGATGTGGCTGCGGTAGGTGGCGTCGTCGATGCGTCCCGCGCGCGCAACCGCACGCGGGGCGAAGGCTCGCCACACTTCGCGCAGCGGTTGCTGCAGCGACGGCGGCAGGCGTCGCGCCAGCGGCACGGCATGACGGCGCAGGAAGGTGCGGATCATCGTCGCCACGCGCGCCGCGGACGCGGTCGGCTCAGCCGCGCCAGCGGCGCAAAGCGACGCGCGCCAGGTGGCGCAGGCGGCCGAGCCTGCCGCCGTACAGCGCCGCCTGCGCCCGCTCGAACTGCGCGGTCATCGCGGCGAGGTCGCGGTAGAGGCGCAGGTTGTGCTGGTCGCGGCGCGCGACGAGGACGCGTAGCTCGTCGACGTCGGCCGCGTCGAGCGTGTAGCCGCAGGCGATGCGCTCGGGCAGTGGCGCATCGACGTAGATCGTCGAATGCGTGCCGGCGGTCTCCTCGACGGGGCGGTCCCGCGTGTAGAAATACAGCGCGACCGACTTGCGCGTGAGCATGCGCTTGTCTTCCGGCAGCGCGATGCGCGGGAAGCCGTGCCAGCTCGTTTCGGTGGTCTCGAAGATCACCGCGCGGTTGAACTTCGGGGTGATGGTGATGATTCGGTCGTCGGCACTGCGCGGGTCGCTGTGCAGTTGCAGCGACCCGCCCCAGGCATCGTCCCAGTCGTGGTTGAGGTAGACGATGAGATTGAGGCGCCGATGCCAGCGGTTGGCCGGGTGGCGGTTGAAATCGACGTGCGCGTCGAGGTCCTGGCCGTGGCGGTTCTCGTGCGTGCCGCCGCCGAAGTACCACGGGTCGTAGAGCAGGTCGTCGATGCCTGTGACCTTGCCGACGAGATCGAGGAATTCGCGCGACTGCACGAGATCGTCGAGCGCGGCGTACGCGTTGCCGAGGCCGCGGATCTTCTCGACGGTGGACTTGTTGCCGAGCTCGCCGGCTTCGTTGCGTGCGTTGCCGTGCTCGAACGGCGGGAACTGGGCGAGCACCCGTGTGGCGTAGTCGACATCGAAAAAGTCGTCGATGACGACGTGGCGGAACGGCGCGCGCGGGTGGAAGCGCGCAGCGAGATCGTCCTGTTTTGCAATGACGTCCGGATTGATCAGACTCGACATTTCCATGCAGTCGGAGGGAGAAGAACGAGGGCCGCAATAATGACACAGGCCCGCGTGACGAGCTCAGCGCGGGTGTGCGCTCAGTGTTGCAGGGTTTCGAGTACCCGCTCGATGCCGGCGCGCGACTGCGCGCGCAGCAGGGCCTTGGCCGCGGCACGCAGCCTGGCGTGATTGCTGAGCGCGATCACCTGGCGCACTTCGAGCAGCGAGGACGGGTGCATGGAGAAGTCGGTGAGGCCGAGCGCGAGCAGCATCGCCGTGTAGCGCGTGTCGCCGGCCATCTCGCCGCACAGCGCGACCGACTTGTTCGCGCGCCGGCCGGTGGCGATGACCTGGGCGAGCAGTTTGAGCATGGCCGGATGCAACGGGTCGTGCAGCACGCCGAGCGCGTCGTTGCCGCGGTCTGCGGCGAGGAGGTACTGGATCAGGTCGTTGGTGCCGATCGAGACGAAGTCGAGATGGCGCAGCAGCGTGGACAGCGCGATCGCCGCCGCGGGCACCTCGATCATCGCGCCGAACTCGTAGTGGTCGGCGATCTCGTGGCCCTCGGTACGCAGCTCGCGCGCGCACTGCGCAGCCAGCGCGCGCGTGGCGATGACTTCCTCGGCCGTCGCCACCATCGGCACGAGGATGCGCACCGGGCCATAGCGGCTCGCGCGCAGGATCGCACGCAACTGCGTTGCGAACAGGTGCGGACGCTTCATCGACAGACGCACGCCGCGCACGCCGAGCGCGGGATTGTCCTCGTCGGTCAGCGCGATGCCCGAGCTGTCGGCCTTGTCGGCGCCGAGGTCGAGCGTGCGGATCGTCACCGGCAGGCCCCCCATGCCGAGCACGAGTTCGCGGTAGGCCTCGAACTGTTCCTCCTCGCCCGGCGCGTCGCCGCGCTGCAGGAACAGGAATTCGGTGCGGTAGAGGCCGACGCCGCTGACGCCGAGCGCATGCGCCTGGGCGATGTCGGCCGGCTGCTCGGCGTTGGCGTAGAGGCGGATCTCGACCCCGTCGCGGGTCAGCGTGCGCGCGCCGCGCAGGCGCGAGAGTTCGTCGGCGCTGCGCGCCTGCTCGCGCTGGTAGTTGCGGTAGACGGCAAGATCCTGCGCGGTCGGATGGACGACGACTTCGCCGCGGCGGCCGTCGACCAGAATCAGGTCGTCGTCGGAGATTTCCCTGAGCGCGTCGTGCACGCCGACCAGCATCGGCATGCGCATCGAGCGCGCGAGGATCGCGCTGTGCGACAGCGGGCTGCCGCCTGTGGTGACCAGCGCGAGCACGCCGCTTTCGCGCATCTGCGCAAGTTCGGCCGGCGCGACCGTGTCGCTGACCAGGATGGTGCCGACACGCGCGGCGATCTGGCGTTCGGCCGGAGTCTTGTCGCGCGTCAGTTCGCCCTGCACGCGGCCGATGACGTGGTCGACGTCCTCGCGCCGGCTGCGCAGGTAGGGATCGTCGATCGCATCGAAGGCGGCGACGAGGCGGTCGCGCTGCACCTTGAGCGCCGCGCTCGCGCGCAGGCGTCCGGTGCG
Source organism: Rudaea sp. (assembly GCF_057139185.1). Lineage (NCBI taxonomy): Bacteria > Pseudomonadati > Pseudomonadota > Gammaproteobacteria > Lysobacterales > Rhodanobacteraceae > Rudaea > Rudaea sp. The sequence continues at coordinate 11,782 of NZ_DBNHDN010000006.1, forward strand.
GATCAGGTCGTAGAGGCCGTCGACGAGTTCGGGATCGTCGAGGATCATGCTGTGCGCGTCGATGAATTCGCCGACTTCGTGCGACAGCGCGCCATGCAGTTTGTCGCGCAGCGCGGCGAGTTCCGAGCGGGCGGCGCTCAGCGCGGTGGCGAGCTTGGCGACTTCGGCTTCGACTTCGGCGGCTGGCAGCGGGCGTTCGTCGACGCTGATCTGGTTCGGCTGGACCAGGCGCGCACGGCCCAGTGTCATGCCGCGCGCGGCGGCGGTTCCGGTCAGGACGAGGCGGCCGCTCACGCAACCGCTCCCGTCAAAAAAAGTTGTCGTGCGCTCGGCGCGCGACGATCACTCCCCCTCTTCCTCAAGCTGCGCCTGAGAGGAAAGGATTGGGGCGAGGGGGGCTTTTGATCTCGTTCCCGCGGGATGGAAACGATGAATGGCGCACCCTCAAAGCCGCCTTCCCCGGCAAGGAGCCGTCGCGGGAGAGGACCATCCAGGTGAACGCTTGCGTCGATCACTCACGCGCCCTCGTCGAACTTGCGGTTGAACAGGTCGACCATCGCGTCCATCGCCGTCTCTTCATCGGCGCCTTCGGTGCGCAGCGTGATCGGGTTGCCGACCCCGGCGGCGAGCATCATCACGCCCATGATGCTCTTCGCGTTGACCTCGCGGCCCTTGAAGATCAGGAACGCACTGGCCTTGTAGCCTTGCAGCAGTTGCACGAGCTTGGCCGAGGCGCGCGCATGCAGGCCGAGCTTGTTGCTGATCGTGATTTCGCGTTCGAGCATCCGTGATCCTTGCGTTCTCAGTCGATCTTGATCCCCGCGCGACCGCCTTGCTCGGCTGTTTGCGCCAGCTCGAGCAACGACTGTTCCGGGTAATTTAGCACGCGCAACAACATCGGCAGATTGAGGCCGGAGACGCGCTTGGTAGCCACCCCCGTCGGCGCGATGCGGTCGAGCACGTTGCTCGGCGTTGCGCCGAATACGTCGGTGAGCACGAGCACGCCGTCGCCCGAATCGAGCGCGCGGATGCGCGCGCCAGTCGCCTCCATCGCGAAATCGATGTCGGCACCGGGCGGAATCGCGAGCGCATCGACCTTGAGGCTGATCTTGCCGAGCAGATGGCGCGACGTTTCGATCAGCGCGTCGCCCATGCTTTCGTGGGTGAGCAGAAGGATGCCGACCGCCATTATTCCAACTCCCGATGAAAGGTTAGTACCTGTTCGCGCGTCGCACGAAAGTGCTCGGCCAGCTTCTCGGCGAGGTAGACCGAGCGGTGCCGGCCACCGGTGCAGCCGAGGCAGATCGTCACGTAGGAGCGGTTGTCGGCCTCGAAGCGCGGCAGCCAGGTGTCGAGAAAAGCGGACACTTCGTCGAGGTACTGCATCACCTCCGGTTTCGCGGCGAGCCAATCCTTGACTGCCGCGTCGCGGCCGGACAGCGGGCGCACGCGCGCGTCCCAGTGCGGGTTCGGCAGGCAACGCGCATCGAAGACGAAATCGGCGTCGGCCGGCACGCCGCGCTTGTAGGCGAACGACTCGAACAGCAGCGACAACTCGCCGCCGACCATGCCGAGCTCGGTCGCCATGAGCCGGCGCAACTGGTGCACGTTGAGCTCGCTCGTGTCGACCACGCGATTGGCGATGACCGAAACCGGCTTGAGGCGCTTGCGCTCCAGCATTATCGCGTCGGTCAACGAAATGCCGTCGCCGGTCAATGGATGACGACGACGCGTGTCGGAGTAGCGTTTGAACAGCACGTCGTCGCGCGCATCGAGAAAAATCAGCTCGTACTCGATGCCTTGCTGCGCGAGCCCGGCGAGGATTGCCGGCACACGCTGCAGATCCTCGCTGCGGTTGCGCACGTCGATACCGACCGCGAGGCGTTGGTGCGGGTTCTCCGTGTCGATCGTCGCCGCGGCGACGAACGCGGACATCAATGCCGCGGGCAGGTTGTCGACGCAGTAGTAGTCGAGGTCCTCGAGCGCACGCAGCGCGATCGTCTTGCCCGCGCCCGACATGCCGCTGATCACGACGAGGCGCGTTGCCGAACTGGCGGTCTTTTCGCTCATGAGAATCGGGGTCCGGGAAAAACGAATGCCGTGCGACTGGCCAATCCGCAGGTACGGCGACGGCGATCGAGGCGAACATGTGCGCAACGGAACCGGAACTCGAATCCCGAGTCCCGGACCCCGGCTCCCAGGCTCACCATGGCGACTGCCTCAGCATTTGATGCGCCTGACGGTCGAGGAATGTCTGCGCCGGGTCGATGCCCTTGGTCTTGAGCATGTGGTTGCGCACGGCTGCCTCGACAAGCACGGCGAGGTTGCGTCCGGCGGCGACCGGAATCGTGGTCTGCGGCACGCGCGTGTCGAGGATCTCGCGATAGCTGTTGTCGCCGTAGATGCGCTCCAGACCCGTGTCGTCGTTGTCGATCTTCCTCGTCGTGGCGAGGTGCACGATGAGGCGCAGGTATTTCGACGGCTTGACCGCGGTCTGGCCGAACATCTCGCGTACGTTGAGGATGCCGAGGCCACGCACTTCGAGCAGGTCCTGCAGGATCTCGGGGCAGGAGCCGTCGATCACGTCAGGGGCGATCTGGGTGAATTCGGGCGCATCGTCGGCGACGAGGCGATGGCCGCGCGTGATGAGTTCCAGCGCGAGTTCGCTCTTGCCCGAACCCGACTCGCCGGTGATCAACACGCCGATCGAGTAGACCTCCATGAGCACGCCGTGCAGCGTGACGCGCCGCGCAAGCAGGCGCGTGAGGTGATACTGCAGATAGGTCAGCAACTCGTGGCCACGCTTGGGGCTGAGCCAGATGGGCGTGTTGCTCTCGTTGGCCGCGGTCAGTACATCGGCGGGCACGTCCTGATCCTTGGTCACGATCAACGCGGTGGGCTGGGCTGCGACGATGCGTTCGACCGCCTCCCAGCGTTCGCGCGCGTCGAGGCCGTTGAGCCAGTTCAGCTCCTCGGTGCCGATGATCTGGATCTTGTTCGGATAGATGATGTTGAGGTAACCGGCCAGCGAAGGCCGGCGCGCCTGCTTCTCGGCCGGTGCGAGCGCTCGCCTGTCGCCTGCCTCGCCGGCGACCCAGCGCAGGGCAAGTCGCTCGGATACCTTGTCGAACAGTTCGCGGGCGGTTAGGCGTTCCATGACGGCAGATCGGATCGAAGGATCGACATTCTGCCAGTTCGACGGAGCGGTTGCGACACGCGGCGCGCGGCCGCGTGCGCACGTTCCGGCGATGGCGCAACGCCGCCGCACGAGGCGGCGCTGCGACGGCTACTTCTTCTCCGGCTCCAGCCGCTGCGCCGCTTGGCCGAACACGTAGCGCCAGCCTTCGCGCCGGTGCACGTAGACGTCGCTGAACCAGAGCTTGTAGTCGGCTGTCTTGCCTTCGCGCGTGTACTTGATCCAGAGCAGGGCGGTGACGACGGCGGTGTCGCCGTAGACGCGCACCTTTTGCGTGCCGGGCATTTCCTCCTGGCGTTCGTAGACGTATTCCTTGGCGCGCGCGCTGGCGAGCAGGTCGGACTTGGAGTAGGCCTGGCCGCGTCCGCTGACGAGGGTGAAGTCGTCGGCGAGGATACGGTCCATCGTCGCCGCATCGTTCGCGGCGACGGCGGTCTGGTATTGCGTGTCGAGCGAGGCAACCGTGGCGGCGTCATCGGCAAGTGCCATAGCCGGCGACAGGGCGGCGGCGAGCAATGCAGCTCGCTTGAAGCGGAAAGGCAAGGTCATCGGTTCTCCTGATCGACGCGCGGATGCGCCTCGCGGAAACCGATGCTAGGGCGAGGACAAGAACCGTTCTTGGAGAATCTTGCGGTCGCCGCGCCGAAGCTGGCGGAATGCGCGCGGCGACACGCCCGCGGCGCGACGGAACGTGCGCACGAAGTTGGACAGGTCAGCGAAGCCGCACTCGAAGGCGATGTCGGTGACCGCATGGTCGGCATCGCCGAGCAGGCGCGCCGCGCGGCGCAGGCGCGCGCGCACGAGGTACTGGTGCGGGGTCACGCCGAGCGCCTGGGTGAACACGCGCAGGAAATGGAAGGCGCTCAGTTCCGCCTTGCGCGCGGCGGCATCGAGGTCGATCGGCGCGTGCGCGTTCGCATCGATCCACAAGGCCACCTCGACCGCGCGGCGGCGGTCCCGCGGCGAAGCTGCGGCTTGGCGCCGCCCTTGCCCGCGCAGCAGGTCGACGAGCCGTGAAGCCACGATGAGGCCGATCTCGTCGAGCGCCTGGTCGCCGAAGCCATCGATGCAGGCTTGGGCCAATTCCGCGAACACGGCCAGTTCGGCGAGCGGCGGCAGGCCGCGGCTTTGCCAAAGGCCGTCCGCGCAGGCCAGCGCGTCGAACAGGTTCGGCGCGAGATGGAACGACAGGCATTCGTCGCCGCAGGGATGATGCTCGTGGGTGCAGACGAACTCGTCGCCCGCGCGGCCGAGCAGGAAGGAACCGGCAACGAGTTCGTGCTCGGCACCGCGGCAGCGATAGCCGAAACTGCCGCGGCGCACGTAGGAGAAGGAATGGCCGCCGTGTCGCTCGGCGAACGGGCGCGTGTGCGGACCCGCGTCGCAGCGGTAGTCGGTGACGATCAGCGCACCGCGGTGCAAGAGCGTGGGAGTCGCCATGCCGCCCAGTTTACGTCAACCGGGCGGCAGGCGCGGCAGGACGTCAGCTCGCGTAGCGTGCCTCGCGTACGGTGTCGCGGTGGTGGTTCTGCAGTTTTTCCTTGTGTTTCTTCACCTGGCGGTCGAGCTTGTCGGCGAGGCCGTCGATCGCTGCGTAGAGGTCGGCACCGGTGGCGTCGGCGTGAATGGTCTTGTTCGCGCCGCAATGCACGGTGGCTTCGGCTTTCTGGAACAGCTTCTCGACGGAGAGGACCACAGCGGCATCATGCAGGTGCTCGAAATGTCGGACAATGCGTCCGAGCTTCGATTCGGCGTAATCGCGCAGCGCGGGGGTGACGATGACTTGATGCCCACTGACGGTGATCTGCATGACGAAATCCTCTGTATTGAAGTTTCAGGTTGCCCGCCAAACGCGGCGGACAAAAATTCAGACCGATGCCTCGATGGTTGGTTCCGTGCCTGCCTCCTTTTCGTTGGATGGAAGTGGGTTGAGTCGTGGCGCGCCGGTCATGGCGCGGAGGCGGCCAGACACAAACGGCCGCGCTCGGAGGAAGAAGGAATATTCATGCCCTCGCGGTACTTCGCCACGGTGCGCCGGGCGACCTCGATGCCGCGCTTGTTCAGCTCGGAAGCGAGAGCCTGGTCCGACAAGGGCTTGCGCGGAGTTTCGTCGTCGATCAGCTTCTTGATCATCGCCTGGATCGCGGTCGCCGAGGCCGCGCCGCCGTCCACCGTGCCGACCCCGGAGGAGAAGAAGAACTTGAACTCGAACGTGCCGCGCGGCGTGTGCAGGTACTTGCGCGTGGTCATGCGCGAGACCGTGGATTCGTGCATGCCGATCTCGTCGGCGATGTCGCGCAACACGAGCGGGCGCATCGCTTCGGCGCCGAAATCGAGGAAGGCGCTTTGCGCGCGCACGATCGCGCTTGCGACCTTGAGCATCGTGTCCGCGCGCGTTGCCAGACTCTTGATCAGCCAGCGCGCCTCCTGCAATTGGCCGCGCAGATATTGGGCGTCGTCGCGCTGCGCGCGCGCGATCAGGCCCGAGTAGTGGCGATTGATCGACAGTCGCGGCTGGCAATGCGGGCTCAGGGTGACGTTCCAGCGTCCGCCCTGGCGACGCGCGTAGGCATCGGGTGCGACGAATTCAGTCGCGGTCGCGCTGTACCGTGCGCCGGGTTTCGGGTCGAGAGAACGGATCAGCGCGATCGCCGCATCGATCTCGGTGGTATCGGCGCGCAGCAGCTTTGCCAGGCGCGCGCGATCGTTGCGCGCCAGCGTTTCCAGATGCGCGGTCACGATCTCGCGCGCGGCCTTCCAGCCAGCGGTCGACGGATCGAAAGTGTCGAGCTGCACGCGCAGGCATTCGCCCAGGTTGCGGCTGGCCACGCCGATCGGATCGAAATGCTGGATGCGGTGGCGCATCGCCTCGACTTCCGCGGCCGTCGCCGCGTTGCCGTTGACGGAAGGCAGGCCGGCGAGCGAACCGCACAGCGATTCGGCATCCTCGTGCAGATATCCATCCTCGTCTATCGCCTCGATGATCGCCGCACCGATCGCGCGGTCGCGCGGCGACAGCGCGGTGAGGTTGAGTTGCCAGAGCAGGTGATCGCGCAGGTCTTCGGGTTCGGGATCCTGCTTCTCGACGCCGTCCTCGTCGACCGGCTTGGGGCTGCCGTAGTCGCTGCCGTCGTCCTCGAAGTCTCCGGCGAGTTCGAAATCGTCGACCTCGCGTGTTTCGTCGCCGGCGTTGTCACTGCGTTCGCCGGCATCGTGCTCGGCTTCGGCGGGCTCGGTCGTCGCGGATTCACCGTCGAACGAATATTCGTCGCTTGCTGCCGGGTCGTCGTCGTTGCCGGCTTCGCTCAGTTCGAGCAGGGGATTGGACTCGAGCACCTCGCGCAGTTCGATTTCGAGTTCGACACTCGACATCTGCAGCAGTTTGATCGCCTGCTGCAGTTGTGGCGTCAGCGAAAGCTGCTGATGCAGGCGGAGTTGTAAAGCGGGTTTCACGGAGACGGCAAACTCACCCAGAACGACGGCGGAATCAGCATAGCGCCAAATCGGCCGGTCGGGTAAATCCGGAAGCACAAATTTTTCCGCTGGTCCATCGCGGCGGGCCGGTCCCGGCAGCCGTGGCCGGCAGACCGGACGATCGCCCCGCCCTAGGCCAGAGGCAGATGGATCTCTATTTCCAGGCCGCCGCCGGAGACGTTGCCGGCGCAGATTCGCCCGCCCTGGCGTTCGATCGCGCGCTTGGCGATCGCCAGGCCCAGGCCAGAACCGCCGCTCTTGCGCGCGCGCGCATCGTCGGTGCGATAGTAAGGCTCGAAGATGCGCGCGAGGTCGGATTCGTCCACGCCGGGACCGGCGTCGGCGACGCGCAACCGCGCCTCGCGCTCGCTACGGTCGAGGCGGATGCGGATGGTCGAGTCGGCGCGCGTGTAGTTGACCGCATTGCGCACGACGTTTTCGATCGCGCTGCCGAGCAGGTCGGCCTCGGCCTGCACCTGCAGCGGCGTGCTTTGCTGGATCAGCAGCGAACAATGCCGCGCCTGTGCTTCGAATGCCGCGTCGGCGACGATGTCGGCGACGAGCGTGTCGAGTGCGAGCGGCTCCACCCTCGAGGGCGTGGTCGTTTCCATGCGCGAGAGCTGGATCGCCTGCGCGATCATTTCTTCGAGCCGTTCCGACTCGCGTTCGATGCGGTCGAGCTGGAGTTTGGCGTCGCCGGCCTGCACCTGCGCGCGCGCGAGTTCGAGCGCCACGCGCTGGCGCGCGAGTGGCGAGCGCATCTCGTGCGAGACGTCGCGGATCAGGCGGCGCTGACCCTCGACGAGTTCCTTGAGGCGCGCGGCCATGCCGTCGAACTCGCTGGCGAGGGCGAGCATCTCCGCGCTGCGCCCGAATTTCAGTGCGCCGACGCGCGCGTCGAGATCGCCGCCGGCAACACGCCGCGCGCCGGCGCGGATGCGCGACAGCGGCGCCGCGATGTAGGCGGCGAGGATCAGGGAGAACATCGCGCTGATCACGCTGGCGATGACTACCTGGTCCCAGAAATACGTCGGCCGCCGGGTGAGAATGCGCAACACCGCCGACTGGAGATAGGCGGCGACCGCGGTATAGCGTGTACCGTCGGGCAGGGAGATCGCGCGGATGCGCGTGCGCCGCGAATGTAGCCCCTGTTCGTCGACGACTGCGCCGGCTACCTCCTCGGCTATGCCGGGCCCGGTCTCGTTGCCGAGAATGTCTCGGTTGTTCGCGTCGAGCACGTACAGGGTGATGCCGCGATCGCTCGCGCCTCGCTGCACCTCGCGCAGCGCCTCGATACCGCCCGCGTGCAGGGCACGACTCGCGCCGCGCAACTGGTCGTTGAGCACCGATTCCATGCGCGTGATGCCGAGCCCTGGAATTTCCTCGTTCTCGAACGTGTACGAGGTGCTCCAGGCGATCGCGAGAATCAGCACGAGGGTGCCGGTCCAGAACAGGGCGAAGATGCGCCAGAACAGGCGGCGCATGGCGTCAGGTTTCGTCGACCACGCGGAACAGGTAGCCGCCGCGCTGGATCGTGTGGATCAGCGAGTCGCCGTCGGCGGCGGGGCCGAGCTTGCGCCGCAGCTTGGAGATGTGCACGTCGATGCTGCGATCGAACGGGCGCAGCGTGCGTCCGAGTACCGCCTGCGCGATCGCGTCCTTGCCGACCACGCGACCGGCCTCGCGCATCAGCATGGCGAGGATATTGAACTCGGTGCCGGTCAACGCGATCGCCTCGCCGCGCACGCTGACCGTGCGTGCCGCCGCGGCAAGCTTGACCGGGCCCAGGCTGAGGTCGCCCATGTGCGCTGTCTCGGCCTCGCCGCGCGTGCGGCGCAGGATCGCGCGCAGGCGCGCGGCGATCTCGCGCGGGTTGCACGGTTTGGGCACGTAGTCGTCGGCGCCGAGCTCGAGGCCGAGGATGCGATCGATGTCCTCGCCGAGCGCGGTCAGCATCAGCACCGGCAACTGCGACGCGCGGCGCAGCTCGCGCAGCACGTCGATGCCGGATTTCTGCGGCAGCATCACGTCGAGGATCACCGCGTCGTAGTTGCCTTCGGTGAGGGTACGCAGGGCCGAATTGCCGTCCCCGGCGACATCGACGTGGAAGCCTTCGCGCTCGAGGAAGTCGCTGAGCAACTGGCTCAGTTCCTCGTCGTCATCGGCGAGCAGAATGTTGGCATCACTCATGCTGGCAACTATACCGCGCCAGCGCGCACTGTCACCTCCCTGCGCTAGTTTTTGCAAATGCTTACATCCGCTTACGGCGTGCGCCGATGCTCTGTTTGCTCGTCTGTTCCGGTGCAGGCGGGACTGCCGAGGCAGGATGCCGAAACGGGCATTCGCGCTGCGAATGGCCCGCGGGACGCGTGCCACGCGAAAGCCGAGCCGGCTACGCGCCTGCCGGCATCAACAGCAACAGGGCCGCGCCGAGTGCGATGCGATAGAGCGCGAACGGTGTGAAACGATGGGTGCGGATGAAACCGAGCAGCCACTTCACCGCGACGAAGGCGACGACCGTCGAGACGACGAAGCCGAGCGCGAGCGCGCTCCAGTCCTCGTGGCCTGCGCTGGCTTTCATCGCCTTGAGCAGTTCGTAGGCGGAGGCCGCGAACATGGTCGGGATGCCGACGAGGAAGGCGAATTCGGTCGCGGCCGCGCGATTGCTCGCCCCGGCGAGCATGGCGACGAAGATCGTCGCCGCCGAGCGCGACGTCCCGGGGAAGATCGCGGCGACGACCTGGGCGAGGCCGACGAGGATCGCGACCTTCCAGGTGATCGTCGACGAGTCGCGCAGTTTCGCCGCAAAATGCTCGGCCGCGATCATCCACAAGCCGCCGATGACGAACGCCCAGGCGATCGGCGTGACGTCGTCCTTGAGCTTGAAGCCGAGCTTGGTCATCGCGAAGCCGAGCGTGCCGGTGATCAGGAACGCGACGATGAGCTTGAGCGCATAGTCGCGATTCTCCGGCTGTTGGAAATGGGTCGCGAGTTGCCACAGTCGCTGGCGATAGATCAGCACGACCGCGAGGATCGCGCCTGCCTGGATGACGACGTTGAACATCTCGCTGCGCTCGCCGAGCCAATGCTCGGCGACGAGCAGATGGCCGGTAGAGGAGATGGGCAGGAATTCGGTAATGCCTTCGATGATGCCGAGCAGGACGACGCGGAGGAATTCAGGCATGGGAGGTGATGGTCGGGTGCGTAGAAATAGTTTGGTCTGACGATGTGGAAGATTGCTCGCGCGGTGGCGGTTTCGTGCTGGAATTTCCCCGCCGGCAAAGGCCTTGCCTGTCACGTTATGGCATCATACGTCACCTTCGTTAAATTCCGCTTCCCGAACCCATGCTGATCTTCGAACAGTCGCAACCCGGCCGCACCGCGGCTGCGCAAATCCCGGCCGCAAGCTCGACGCCGGCCGACCTGCCCGAACAGTTCCGGCGCAAGACGCCGGTCGGCCTGCCCGAAGTCTCCGAACTGCAGGTCGTGCGCCACTACACGAACCTGTCGCGCAAGAATTTCTCGATCGACACGCAGTTCTACCCGCTCGGGTCGTGCACGATGAAATACAACCCGCGCGCATGCAATTCGCTCGCCCTGCTCGACGGATTCCTCGCGCGCCATCCGTACGCGCCCGAGTCGAAGTCGCAGGGCTTTCTCGCCTGCATGCACGAGCTGCAGGAAATCCTCGCCGACGTCACCGGCATGAAGGGCGGCGTCTCGCTCGCGCCGATGGCCGGCGCGCAGGGCGAGTTCGCCGGCGTGGCGATGATCATGGCCTACCACAAGCATCGCGGCGACCTCGGTCGCACCGAAATCATCGTGCCCGACGCGGCGCACGGCACCAATCCGGCGACGGCGACGATGTGCGGTTGCACGGTGCGCGAGATCCCGACCCGGGACGATGGCGACATCGACGTCGAGGCGCTGAAGAAGGTGCTCGGGCCTGCGACCGCCGGCATCATGTTGACCAACCCGTCGACGATCGGCGTGTTCGAGCGCCGCATCGCCGAGATCTCCCGACTCGTGCACGAGGCCGGCGGCCTGCTCTACTACGACGGCGCCAACCTCAACGCGATCCTCGGCAAGGTGCGTCCGGGCGACATGGGCTTCGATGCGATCCACATGAACCTCCACAAGACCTTCTCGACGCCGCACGGCGGCGGCGGTCCGGGCGCGGGCGCGGTCGGCGTGTCGGAACGTTTGCGGCCGTTTCTTCCCATTCCGATGATCGAGAAACGCGCCGACGGCCGCTATGGCTGGATCCGCAAGAAGGACCGCCCGCTGTCGATCGGCCGCCTGACCAGCTTCGCCGGCAACGCGGGTGTGCTGCTGCGCGCCTACGTATATGCACGCCTGCTCGGCCGCGAAGGCATGCCGCGCGTCGCCGAATACGCTACGCTGAACGCGAACTACCTCGCCAGGCGACTGGCGGAGAAGGGGTTCGATCTCGCCTATCCGAATCGCCGCGCCAGCCACGAATTCATCGTCACCGTGTCGAAGCAGAAGAAGGAGAACGGCGTGACTGCGCTCGATTTCTCCAAGAGCCTGCTCGACCGCAACATCCACGCGCCGACCAACTACTTCCCGCTGCTGATTCCCGAATGCCTGCTGATCGAGCCGACCGAAACCGAATCGAAGGAGACGCTGGACGAATTCGTCGAGGTCATGGGCGAACTGATCCGGCTCGCGGCCAGCGATCCGCAGAAGATGAAGGACGCGCCGGTCACGCAGCCGGTGCGTCGTCTCGACGACGTCAAGGCGGCGAAGGATCTCGACATCGCCTGGAAGGCGCCGCACGCGCCGCATATCCACATGACGACGGCGGCGCCTGCCGCGGTCTGAGCACGCGGAAAAGGGGAGAGGGAGATGCCCAGCACCGAGCCGCGCGGCCCGAAGCAGATATACAAGGCGCTGATCTGGTCGCTGAAGGGCTTGCGCGCGAGCTGGACGTTCGAGGCGTCGTTCCGTCTCGAGGTCTATCTCTCGATCGTGCTGTTCCCGCTCGGTCTCTGGTTCGGCCGCGGCGCGGTCGAGAAGGCGATGCTGACCGGTTGCCTAGTGCTGGTTCTCGCTGCCGAGATTTTGAACTCGGCGATCGAGGCCGTAGTCGACAAGACCACCCCGGAATTCCACGAACTGGCCGGTCGCGCCAAGGACATGGGTTCGGCGGCGGTATTCCTGCTCATGCTGAACGTGGCGCTGTGCTGGGGCTTGATCCTCTGGCAACACGCCACGACCTGAGTGTGACGCGCGCTTTTTTTTCACGAGGCTAGACGAGATTGGATGCCGAACTCTGGATTGCCCTGTTCACCCTGAGTACGCTCGAAATCGTCCTCGGCGTCGACAATCTCGTGTTCATCTCGATCGCGGTCAGCCGGCTGCCGGCGCAGCAGCGCCCGCTCGCGCGCAAGCTCGGCCTCGCCTTCGCCTGTCTGACGCGCATCGCGCTGCTGGTCACGCTGGCCTATTTCGCGCGCATGGACGACAAGCACATGCCGCTGTTCCGCTTGTTCGGCAAGATCATCTCGGTGCGCGACATCATTCTCGGCGGCGGCGGTGTGTTCCTGATCGTCAAGGGCATCATGGAGATCGTCGATGCGATCCGCGGCAAGCACGCCGAGGTCGTCGCCAGCACGGCGGCGGCGAGCTTCGCCTGGATCATCGCCCAGATCGCGATCATCGACATCGTCTTCTCGATCGACTCGGTGATCACCGCGGTCGGCATGGTGCGCAACATTCCGGTCATGGTCGGCGCGATCATCCTCGCCGTCGCGGTGATGCTGTTCGCGTCCAACCCGGTCGGCGAGTTCATCGACAACAACCCAGCGATCCGCATGCTTGCGCTGGCGTTCATCGTGCTGATCGGTGTCGTACTCGTGGCCGAGTGCTTCGATCTGCACATCCCGCGCGCCTATATCTATGGATCGATGGCGTTCTCCGCGGTGGTCGAGGTGCTCAACCTGCTCGAAGCCAGGAGCAAGAAGCCGCCGGCCTGATCTGCGGCAATGCCGCAACGCCGCTTGCGCGGTGTGCGGGCGCATTCGGTATGATGTTCCCGTCATCGTCCATCGGAGGGGTAAGACCATGCACCTGCAACGCATCGCACTGCTGTTGATCGCCGCGTTCGTCCTGTCCGGCTGCGGCTACAACGCGTTCCAGTCCAAGGACGAGGCGGTGAAGGCCGCCTGGTCCGAAGTGGTCAACCAGTACCAGCGCCGCGCCGACCTGGTACCGAACCTGGTCAACACGGTCAAGGGTTACGCCGAGCACGAGCAGTCCACGCTCGAGGCAGTCACCAACGCGCGCGCCAGCGTCGGCAAGATCACCCTGACGACCGACGACCTTTCCGACGAGGCGAAGATGAAGGCCTTCCAGCAGGCCCAGGGCGAGCTGTCCAGCGCGCTGTCGCGCCTGATGGCCGTATCGGAGAACTATCCCAACCTCAAGGCCGACGGCCTGTTCCAGAATCTGCAGGCGCAACTGGAAGGCACCGAAAACCGGATTGCGGTTGCGCGCAACCGCTACATCACGGCGATCCAGGACTACAACACCTTCGCCCGCAGCTTCCCGCAGAACCTCACCGCGATGATGTTCGGCTACAAACCCAAGGCCAACTTCACTGTCGACAACGAAAAGGCGATTTCCACCGCGCCGACCGTCGACTTCAACAAGCCCGCGGCGCAGCCGGCGCAACCGCCCGCCCAGCCGGCGCATTGATCCGCGCCGCACTTAGATGAAGCCGATGAGCCGTTGGCGTCGCGCGCTGTGCATCTGCCGGCGCGCGTTTGCCTGCGTAGCCGCGATCGCGCTTTCGCTGGCGGCGCTCGCCGCCGACGGCGACCCGCAGCCGATTCCGCCGCTCAAGGCGCACGTCACCGACCTGACCGGCACGCTCGATGCGCAGCAACAACAGCAACTCGAAGGCGAACTGACCGCGCTCGAACAAAGCAAGGGTTCGCAGCTCGGCGTGCTGATCGTGCCGACGACGCAGCCTGAGGACATCGCGCAATACGGCATCCGCGTCGGCGACGCATGGAAGCTCGGCCGCAAGGGCACTGACGACGGCGTGATCCTCATCGTCGCCAAGAACGACCGGCGCGTGCGCATCGAAGTGGGGCGCGGCCTCGAAGGCGCGGTCCCGGACGCGGCCGTGTCACGCATCATCCGCGAATACATCACGCCGAAGTTCCGTACCGGTGATTTTTTCGGCGGCATCCATGACGCGACCGATGCGCTGACCAAGTTGATCCAGGGCGAACCGCTGCCGCCGCCGTTGACCGACGAGAACAAGTCCTCGTCCGGCGACGGTGACCCGTTCAACGCCGCGATCTTCGCCGTGTTCGCGATCCTGTTCGCGCGCTCGCTGTTCGGCGGTTTGTCCGCGCCGCCTCGCGCGGGGTTGACCGGGCTCGTCGGCGGCGGTGCCGCGTGGCTGTTGTCGGGCGGCATCCTGCCATTGGCGGTGGGCCTCGGTGTTGTCGGCCTGGTCCTGGGCCTGCTCGGCGGTGGCGGCGGGGGCTTCGCCAACCGCGGAGGCTGGGGCGGATTTCCGGGCGGTGGCTTCGGCGGTGGTGGTTTTGGAGGCGGCGGCGGTGGCGGTTTCAGCGGCGGTGGCGGTTCGTTCGGGGGCGGCGGCGCCTCGGGGAGCTGGTGACATGGACATCGCACGCATAGCCACGCATCTGTTTTCCGAAGGCAGCGCGCGGCGTTGCTTTCCGAACAGCGTACTCGACACGATCCAGAAAGCGGTCGAAGCCGGCGAGGCGCGGCATCGGGGCCAGGTCTGCTTCGCCATCGAAGGCGCGCTGTCGTTCGGCGAACTGCTGCGTGGGCGCAGCGCGCGCGCGCGCGCGAGCGAGGTGTTCGCGCGTCTGCACGTGTGGGATACGGAGCACAACTCCGGCGTGCTGATCTACGTGCTCATCGCCGATCATGCGATCGAGATCGTCGCCGACCGTGGCATCGCCGCGCGCGTGGCCGAATCTGAATGGCAAGATGTGTGCGCGCAGCTGCGCGAACGCTTCCGTGCCGGTGATTTCGAATCGGGTGCGGTCGCCGCGGTCGAAGCAGTCAGCGAAATCCTCGCGCGCCACTTTCCCGCCGACGGCGAACCCGTCGCCAACGAACTGCCGGATAGACCGGTGCGGCTCTGAGCAGCCGCGCGCATCCTATTTCCGGTTTATTCCGGCTTCGAGCAGCGAGGGCTCCGTGATCGGCGGATCGCATTGTTGGCCGCGGCAAACGTAGGCGACGCCGCCGGCAATATACGTTTGTGCGGCGAGCGTTCCCGGCAATTCGCCTGCGTCGTCGGGAACGAAGTACGCATCGACGCGGCGCGCGTTGTCGCAGGCAAGCAGCGCGGCGCGCCAGGCCGTTTCCTCTGCCGGCGCGCCGCAGCGGATGACGACCAGCGCACGTGGATCAAGGAAGTCGTTGAGCGCGCGCTGCAGCGTCGCGCAGGCCTGCGGCATCTGCTGCATCGTGGCGTACGCGGCACGCAGCGTGCGTTCGGCGGCATCCAGCCAGCGCGTTTCGCCGAGCAGGTGACCGAGGCGCAACAAGGCGCGCGTGGCGACGCCATTGCCGGAGGGCAGCGCTTCGTCGGCGAACGGTTTCGGGCGCTGGATCAGCTGTTCATGGTCGTGTGCGGTGAAGAAGAATCCGCCGTGCTCGCGGTCTTCGAAGCGTTCGAGCAGGATGTCGGCGAGGCGGATCGCCCAGTCGAAATGGCGGTTGTTCCAGTCCACCTGCAGGAAATCGAGCAATGCGTCGAGCAGGAAGGCGTGGTCGTCGAGATAGGCCGGCAGGCGTGCGCCGCGATCATCGATGCTCGCGTGAAGCCGATCGTCGCGCCATGCGTTGGCACGCAGTGTGTCCAATGCATTTTCCGCGAGTGCGGTGAATGCCGGATTGCCTGTCGTGCGCGCGGCGCGTGCGAGACCGGAAATCATCAGCGCATTCCATGCCGTGAGGATCTTGTCGTCGAGTCCAGGCGGGGTGCGTTCGGCGCGCGCGGCAAACAGCTTCTTGCGCGCGCGGAACAGAAGCGCATCGACTTGTTGCACCAAAAGATTCGCCGTGGCGGCAACGGTTTCGAGCGATTGCGCGACGATCGGATTCCAGGCGCGATGCTCGAAGTTCGGCGGACGGTCGAAACCAAAGCGGTGTTCGGCCGCGGTGAATTCCTCGTCGGTCAGCAGCGCACGCACCTCGTCGCGCTGCCAGACGTAGAACTTGCCTTCCTCGCCTTCGGAATCCGCATCGAGTGCGGCGTAGAACGCGCCATGCTTCGAAGTTCCCGGCCCGGCGATCATTTCGCGGCTCAGCCATTCGGCGGTTCGCTGCACGACTTCCGACCGGAGTTTTTCGCCGCCGACCTCGGCGCCGTCGGCATACAGCGGCAGCAACTGCGCATTGTCGTAGAGCATTTTCTCGAAATGCGGAATCTCCCAGCGCTCGTCGACGCTGTAGCGGCAGAAGCCGCCACCGATCTGATCGTGGATGCCGCCTTCGGCCATGCGCGCCAGGGTCAGTTCGACCATTGCGCGCGCGTCGGTGGAACCGATATCGAGCAGCAGTTCCATCTCCGGACAATGCGGGAATTTCGGCGCGCCGAGGTGGCCGCCGTGTTCATGATCGAAACCGCGCTCGATCTGCGCGAGCGCGGCGCGGATCGGCGCGTCGTCGAGCGCCCCGGCATGCGCATCGGACGCATCGTAGTTCGCAAGGAATTCACGCAAGGTCGCGTTCTGCGCACGCACCGCGTCGCGGCGCGTGTCCCAGAAGCCGCGCACCTGTTCGAGTACCCAGGCGAACGGCGGCATGCCGTGGCGCGCCTCCCTCGGGAAGTACGTGCCGGCGTAGAATGGGGCGAGGTCGTCGGGCGCGAGAAACACGGTCAGCGGCCAGCCGCCGCCACGCCGGGTCAGTGCCTGGTGCGCGAGTTGATAGATTCTGTCGAGGTCGGGCCGCTCCTCGCGATCCACTTTTATACAAATGAACTTTTCGTTCATCAGGCGTGCGCTGGCCTCATCCTCGAAGCTTTCGTGCGCCATGACGTGGCACCAGTGGCAGGCGCTGTAGCCGATCGACAGCAGGATCGGCTTGTCCTGCGCGCGCGCCGCCGCGAGCGCCGCGGCGTTCCACGGCCACCAGTCGACCGGGTTGTCGGCATGCTGGCGCAGGTAGGGGCTGGTTTCGGCGGCGAGACGATTGGTCATCGGACAAGCCTAACCGATCGATCCTGAAACCGACAAAAAAAACGCCCGGCGTCAAGGCCGGGCGTGGCTTGCCGCGCGAACGCGGATCAGCTCACTGCTTCGGCGCGCCGGGGCCCAGGTACTTGAGCAGAAACGCTTCGGTGATCTTGTAGCGCTCGGTATTGTTCTCTTCCTTGAAGAAACCGTGGCCTTCCTTCGGTCGGGTCATGTACTCGACCGGCTTGCCGGCCTTGCGCAGCGCATCGCGCATTTCCTCGGCATTCTTCACCGGCACGCGCTTGTCGTCCTCGCCGTGGATGATGAGCACGGGCACGTTGAATTTGTCGACGTGGTCGATCGCCGAGTTGGCCTTGATGTAGGCCTCGTCGCCCATGCCCCAGGCCTCGCGCAGGAAGTTGCGCCCGCCGCGCGAGCGGCGCGTGTCGCTGCGCTCGGCCTGCACGCGGATGTCGGAAACGCCGGCGATCGCGACCGAACACTTGAACGTGCCCTGCGGTGCGTACACGGGCTGGAAGAACGCGGTATAGCCGCCGTAGCTGGCGCCGTAGACGCAGACGCGACTCTTGTCGACATAGCCCTGGTCGACGGCCCACTTCAGGCCGTCGAGCATGTCCTGCATCATGCCGGTGCCCATCTGGCGGTAGCCGGCGTCGTAGAAGTTCGCGCCGCGCCCACCCGAGCCGCGGTAGTTGACTTGCACCACCGCATAACCTCGCGAGGCGAGGAATTGCGCTTCGGTGTTCTCCCAGCCGCTCGCCAGCGACCAGCCGTCGTTCGGGCCCATCGGCCCGCCGTGCGCGATCAGCACGGCCGGCAGGTTCTTTTCCACGCGTCCCGGCGGCAGGGTGAGGTAACCGCCGAGTTCCGTGCCGCTGGAAGCCTTGAACCAGAACGGCTTGCGCTCGCCGAGCTGCTCCGGATTGAACCAGGGCTTGCTCTGGTACAGCGGGCGGATCGCGTTCGTCTTCAGATCGAACATCGCGTAGGTGCCCGGATCGCGATCGCTGGCGGCACCGACAAGCGCCACCGAGCCGTCCTCGGAAATGTCCGAGAAGCCGACGTAGTGGTCGGCGAACTTGGCGTTGAGCGCCTTCAGCGCCTGCGCGTACTTGCTGTCGTCGAGCCAGGTGATGGAGGTGCGACCGTCCTCGAACGACACCGCATACGGCAGGTGCGGCGCGGGCGACCAGTACACGCGGCGCACGCTGACGCGCGGATTCGAGGCAAGCACCTGGCGCTCGCTGCCGTCGAGGTTGCTGATCGCGAACTGGCCGGGGCCGCCGTCGGGATTGCCGATCGAATAGAGCTTGCTGCCGTCAGGCGAGATCGCATACGGCTGGAACTGCTTGCCGACCACGCTGGCCGCAAGCTCGGTCCAGTCCTTGTCTGCGCCGGCACGATAGTAGACGTGATCCTTGAGATTGTTGTCCTGGCCCCAGGCGTAGCGCGCGACGCCGTCGTGGACGAGGAAATCGTAACCGTCGGCGTTGATCGAACCGATTTCCTTGACGTTGCCGGTGACCGCGTCGACGTCGAAGATCAGGGTCTTGTGCGCCTGCGCATCGCTGCCGCCGCGCTCGGCCGCGGGATTGACGGTCAGATAGAAATGGCCGTCGGCCTTGTCCGGCGTGCCGCTGATCGTGCCGAAGCCGATCGGCATCTTGAGGATGTTCATCGCCGCAGCACTCGATCCGCGCGAGCGGTCGCTGTAGAGCATGCGCTTGTTCTTGCCGTCGAAGTCGACCGCGATGATGTCGCCGGTCGCGGCCGGCGCTTCGGCGAACGCGGTTTCCTTGCCCGTGCCCATGACCAGGCGTTTGTTGTCGACCCAGGTCACATCGATCGGCAGGAATGTGGCGGCCATGTCGAGGCGGCTGACGTACTTGAGATCGGGCAGGTGCAGGATCGCGAGCTGATACTTGTTGTCGCCGCCGTTGTCCTCGGTCTTCACCGTGACCGCGATATGCTGGCCGTCGGGCGACAGCACGGGCGGGCCGAGCGGCGGATGCTTGGCGAAATCGACCTCCGGGATGACGGTGACTCTCGGCAACGTCACCGGCTTGGCCTCGTCGGCGACGGCGATGGGTATGGCGGTGACGAGCGCGGCGAGCACGGCCAGACAGGCATGTTTGAGCATGGATGGATTTCTCTCCGGGAAGAACCATGATTATGCCATGCCGGCAGAACCGGGCAGCGCACCCATCGCGCGCACCCGGCCACATCCGAATCCGCTAAACTTGGTGCGCTCGTCCGTCGATACGAGAAAAATCCCGAAGCCAAGATGAACGCAACGCCGGCTTTGCCGGCATGAGTTGAATGTCGCCATACTTCCACGATATCGATCCGATCGCCTTCCAGCTCGGCCCAGTCGCCGTGCACTGGTATGGCATCATGTACCTGCTCGGCTTTGCCGGCGCCTGGTTCCTCGGCGAACGTCGCCGCAGGCAGGGCCGGCTGCCGGTCAGCCACGAGGCATTCTCCGACCTCGCCTTCTACGTGATGCTTGGCGTGATCCTCGGCGGGCGCATCTGGTACATGCTCTCGTATGTTTCGCTGGACTGGATCGTGCACGATCCGCTCGCGATCGTGCGCGTCTGGGACGGCGGCATGTCGTTCCACGGCGGCCTGCTCGGCGTGCTGCTCGCCGGCTGGATCTGGTCGCGGCGCAACAGAGTACACTTTTTCGACACGATCGATTTCGTCGCGCCGCTGGTGCCGATCGGCCTCGGCCTCGGCCGCCTCGGCAATTTCATCAACGGCGAACTCTGGGGCAAGCTGACCACGGAACCCTGGGCCGTGATCTTCCCGGGCGCGCTCGAGGACCTGCACAAGACACGCGCAGAACTGCACCAGATGTACCTCGCCGGCCAGCTCAATGGGCAGGCGCGGCATCCTTCGCAGCTCTACGAATTCGCGCTCGAAGGCGTCGTGATGTTCACCGTGCTGTACGTTTTCTCGCTCAAGCCGCGCCGGCGCTACGCCGTGTCGGGACTGTTCGCGCTGCTCTACGGCGTGTTTCGCTTCGCGGTCGAATTCGTGCGCATTCCCGACGCGCAGCTCGGCTATCTCGCGTTCGGCTGGTTGACGATGGGGCAGGTGCAATCGCTGCCGCTCGTCGTCGTCGGCCTCGTGCTGCTGTGGTTGTCGCGCCGCGCGCCGACCTTGCAACCCGATCCGGCCGCGGCCAATGCGGCGCCGGTTTCGACGAAGGAAGCCGCCTGATGCGCCAGTACCTCGATTTGCTGCGCCATGTGCTCGATCACGGCGACGAGAAATCGGATCGCACCGGCACCGGCACCCGGT
Organism: Rudaea sp.; assembly: GCF_057139185.1. Lineage (NCBI taxonomy): Bacteria > Pseudomonadati > Pseudomonadota > Gammaproteobacteria > Lysobacterales > Rhodanobacteraceae > Rudaea > Rudaea sp. The sequence continues at coordinate 31,978 of NZ_DBNHDN010000006.1, forward strand.
CGGTGTTCGGCTGGCAGATGCGCTTCGACCTCGCCGACGGGTTCCCGCTGGTGACGACGAAGAAGCTGCACACGAAATCGATCGTGCACGAACTGCTCTGGTTCCTGCGCGGCGACACGAATATCGGCTATCTCAAGGAACACGGCGTCGGCATCTGGGATGAATGGGCCGACGCGAACGGCGACCTCGGCCCGGTGTACGGCAAGCAGTGGCGCGCCTGGACAGTAAGCTCTTGCGCGCGGCCTTCGCGCGAAGATCAAAAAGCCGGCATCGCTGCCGGCACTTCTCAACCAGCATCTTCCATCGATCAGCTCGCTGGCGTTGTCGAACAGATCAAGAAGAATCCCGACTCGCGCCGCCTCATCGTCAGCGCGTGGAACGTCGCCGATCTGCCGAAGATGGCGCTGCAGCCTTGCCACGCACTGTTCCAGTTCCACGTGGCGAAAGGGCGCCTGTCGTGTCAGCTCTACCAGCGCTCGGGCGACATCTTCCTCGGCGTGCCGTTCAACATCGCCAGCTACGCGCTGCTCACGCACATGGTCGCGCAGGTCTGCGATCTCGAACCGGGCGATTTCGTGCACACGCTCGGCGATGCACATCTGTACAAGAATCACCTCGATCAGGCGCGCGAACAGCTGACGCGTACGCCGCTGCCGCTGCCGAAACTGAAATTGAATCCCGCGATCCGCGCGATCGACGACTTCCGCTACGAGGACATCGCGATCGAAGGCTACCGGTCGCACGCGGCGATCAAGGCGCCGATCGCCGTCTGATGGCTTCACCCATTTCCCTGATCGCTGCGCTCGATCGCAATTTCGCCATCGGTCGCGATGGTGCCATGCCGTGGCACCTCCCCGACGATCTCAAACGCTTCAAGGCGCTCACGCTGGGCAAGCCCGTGCTGATGGGGCGCAAGACGGCGCTCGCGATCGGGTGCGCGCTGCCGGGGCGCACGAATCTGGTGCTGACACGCGGCGGCGTCGCGCCATACGCAGGTCAGCAAGTCGTCGCCTCGCTCGAAGCCGCGATCGCTGCGGCGCAGGGTAGAGAGCTCATGGTCATCGGTGGCGGCGAGATCTACGCGCTCGCATTGACTCGTGCGTCGAAACTCCACCTCACGTGGATCGACACCGTCGCCGACCATCCCGACGCATTCTTCCCGCACTTCGATCCCGCGCGATGGCGTGAGACCGCACGCGAAGCGCATGCGGCCGATGCGCGCCATGAATACGGTTTCGCCTTCGTCGATTACGCGCGCGGATAGGGTGCGCCTGCTGCGGGATGCCGCGTTTCGGCGGCGCGCTTCGGGATCGGAAGGATCATCGGCACGCGCCGTTGATAATCGCGATAGGTTTCGCCGAACTGTGCGACGAGATCGCGTTCCTCAAGGAACTTCACTGCGACGAGAATGTAGCCGGTGGTGATGACCGCAAACAGCAGGTGACCAACGCTCATGCCCGGAGTCGCCCAGAACGCGATCAGGAATCCGAGCATCAGCGGATGACGCACGATGCGGTAGAGCGCGCGTACTACGAACGGCGTTTCGGGCGCCGAGCGGTTGTTTGCGTACAGCCACACCTGGCGCAGCCCGAACAAATCGAAATGATTGATGAGGAAGGTGCTGGTGAAGACGAGCACCCAGCCGAGCGCCGACAGTGCATGCAGCGCGACGCGCGCAGGTGTCGCATCGACCTGCCAGACGGTCTGCGGTAGCGGCTGCCACTGCCAGAGCAGCAGGATCAGCGCGAGGGAGCTGACCAGCACGTAGGTGCTGCGCTCGACTGCCACCGGCACGAAACGCGTCCACCAGCGCTTGAATGCGGGCCGCGCCATGCCGCTGTGTTGCACGGCGAACAGGCCGAGCAGGGCCAGGTCGATAGCCAGCGCGGTGGCGAGCGGTGCTGCCGGGCCTGCGTCGATGTGCTTCGGCGCAATGCCTGCGACAAAAGCGATGGCGTAGAGGAATGTGGGCAGAAAGATGAGGTAGGCAATGGCTCCGTAGAGCAGTACGAGCAAGCGGGACATGGCGGCAGACCTTGATGTGCGAAGTGCTGCCGCGATGTTGTTCGGTGCGGGTGTACTCCGCCATGGGCAGCTTGTCCCGATCGCGGGATGAAACGGATTCGAATCGGGACAAATATCCCGGTGATCGCGGGAAGCGAAGATTCAGGCACCCGGCCGCGTATGCAGCAGCGCCTCGACACGGCTGCGCACGCCGAGTTTGCGATACAGGTTCGAGAAGTGATTGCGCACCGTTTTTTCGGCGATGCCGAGCTGGAAAGCGATCTGCGCATTGCTGCGCCCTTCGCGCAGCAGTGCGAGCAGGTTGCGCTCGCGCACGGTCAGGCCGTTCTCGCCCGCTTCGCGGATGGCGCTGGCCTGGCCGGTGAATTCCAGCACCGCGGCGCAGAATTCCTTCCACGCAGGTTCATCCCGCAGCAGCACGTGATTGCGCGATTCGAGCTGCACGAAACGTGCGCCGGGAATGTGTGCGGCGAGCAGGCGGCCCTGTTCCAGCGGCGCAATCTTGTCCCGGCTTGCATGCAGCACCAGCGTCGGCATGCGCACGCGCGGCAGCAGTTCGCGCACGTCGACTTTGCCGCGTGCCTCGAGCAGTTCGGCGGCGACATCGGGCGAGGCGGTGCGCCGGCACAGTTCATTGAACCAGTCGAGTTGCTCCTGCGTGCCGTCGGGCACGAAGCGCGAAGTGAACAGCTGGCGAAACGCCGGGTTGTCGTTGCCCCAGCCAAGCCCGATCACGTCCATCACCGCGCTGAACATCTTGCGCCGCTCCGGATCGTCGCTGAGATTGCCGCCGACCGCGTAGCCGCCGTAGAGGATCAGGTGCGATACGCGTTCGGGATGCTTGACCGCGTAGCGCACCGCGGTGGCTGCGCCCTGGCTGATGCCGAGCAGCGCGAACGGCTGGGCGAGGCCGGCAGCCTCGACCACGGTTTCCAGATCATCGACCCAGTGCGTCGCGGCTATCTTCGGCACCTTGCGGTCGGACAGGCCGCAGCCGCGCTCGTCGTAGCGGATGTAGCGGAAGTGCCCGCTGAAGAAATCGACCCAGTGCTTCCAGATCGGGCTTTCCAGGTCGTACTGCAGGTGCGTGAGCCAGGTCGCGGCCTTGACCAGGGGCGGACCGTGACCGACCGCGCTCCACGCCAGTTTGACGTCGTCGGCGGTTACCGCGTAGCGGATATGCTGCTGCATCGCGGCGACCTCGCGCGGCCCGGGAAAAGGACTATACAACCTCCGCGGCCGCCCTGCTGCGCGCGCTTCAGTCACCTTCCACGCGTGGTCGCGCGGATTTTATCGAGACGAACTGTGGCTCCTCGCCATCGAGGCGCAGCGCGATCAGCTCGCCGCCCCAGACGCAGCCGCCATCGATCGCGTACACGCCCATGCCCTGGAAGCGGCCGAGCGTAGACCAGTGGCCGCAGACGATGCGTGCGTCCTGGCGCACGCGCCCCGGTACTTCGAACCACGGATACAGCCCCGGCTTCTGCGTGCCGGGCGCGCCCTTCTCGGCGTAGGCGATGCGGCCGCGCACATCGCAGTAGCGCATGCGAGTCATCACATTGATCGTCGCGCGCATGCGCTCGATGCCGCGAAGCTTCGGCGACCACTGGTCCGGCTTGTTGCCGAACATCGCCAGCAGCAGGCGCTTGCCACCTTCGCCGGCAAGGCGTATCTCGACCTCGCGTGCGGCGCGCGCGGCGCGGTCGAGGGTCCAGCCCGGCGCGAAGCCGGCGTGGACCATGGCGAAGTTCAGCGCAGGGTCGACATGCAGTAGCGGGCGCGTGCGCAGCCAGTCGAGAAGGGAATCGCGATCGGGGGCAAACAGAACCTCGCGCAACTCCGGGTTGACCCTGGCCTGGGCTGCCTCCTCGCGCTCGGCGATCGAGAGCAGGGACAGGTCGTGATTGCCGAGCACGACGATGGCGCGGTCGCCGAACGATTGCACCTGGCGCAGCACGGCGAGCGACTGGCCGCCGCGATTGACCAGGTCGCCGCAGAACCAGAGCATGTCACGCGCGGAATCGAAGCGGATTTTTTCCAGCAGCTGCACGAGCTCGTCGTGGCAGCCCTGCACGTCGCCAATCGCGTAGACGGCCATCAGAATCCGCCCTCAAGGCCACTGCGTTCGACAATTTGCGCCCCGGCGATGCTCGCGATCCTCATGTACTCGACCGTACACCCTGGTTCCTGCGCTCCGGCGAAGCGCAAATTGTCCTGGCTCGCTACGCTTTGAGGGCAGATTCCCAGAGCCATGGTTGTCAGTGCACCGTGCGTGGAATCGACAATGTGAATTGCGGAATCGCCGCGTCGAAGCGGCGGCCGTCGTCGGCGAGCATCTGGTAGCTGCCGCGCATCGTGCCGACCGCGGTTTCGAGCACGGCGCCCGAGGTGTACTGAAAATCGTCGCCGGGACGCAGCCACGGTTGCTCGCCGATCACGCCATCGCCGCGGACTTCCTGCACCTTGCCGTTGGCGTCGGTGATGATCCAGTGGCGCGACATCAGGCGCGCGGCAACGCGGCCCGTATTGGCGATGCGGATCGTGTAGGAGAACGCGTAGCGGTTCGCATCCGGCATCGACTGGTCGTGCAGGAAATGCGTTTGCACGGCCACGCTGATTGCATAAGGGTTGTCGTTGCTCATGTCCGGATTGTGCGCAGCCGCGGTGGGCGAATCAACCTTTGTTCTGCAGGTGTCGCGCCAACGCGACGAAGGCGGAAGGCGGCAACTGCTCGGCGCGCGCACGCGGATCGATGGCCGCGGCGGCGAGATCGCCCGTGTCGGCCACGCCTCGCAATGCGTTGCCCAGGGTCTTGCGGCGTTGGCCGAACGCGGTGCGGACGACGCGTTCGATCACATCGGAATCGGCCTGCGCCAGCTTGTCGGCCGGCAGCGGCACGAGGCGCACCACGGCGGAATCGACCTTCGGCGGCGGCGAAAAAGCAGTGGGCGGCACGTCGAACAGCGACTCGACCGTGCAGCGCAGTTGCAACATCACCGAGAGCCGGCCGTAGGTCTTGCTGCCGGGGCCGGCGGCCATGCGCTCGACGACTTCCTTCTGCAGCATGAAGTGCATGTCGCGGATCGCCGCGGCGTGGTCGAGGCAGTGAAAAAGGATCGGCGTGGAGATGTTGTAGGGCAGGTTGCCGACGAGGCGGATTCCGCCGCCGGCGGCGAGCGCGGCTATGTCCACCTCGAGCACGTCGCGGTGCACGATCGCCAGTTTGCCGACGCTGTTCGCACGCGCGCGCAGCGGCTCGATCAAGTCGCGGTCGAGTTCGATCACGGTCAGGCTGCCGGCGGCGCGCAGCAGCGGCAGGGTCAGCGCGCCTTCGCCGGGTCCGATCTCGACGATGTGCTCGCCCGGCCGTGGTGCTACATACTCCACAATGCGGCGAAGTATATTTTTATCGTGGAGGAAGTGCTGACCGAAGCGCTTCTTGGTGACGTGCGGGGCGAAATCGCTCATGGCGTCCGGGGCGGGTTCGTTGCAGGGCAATACATGGGGGGCGACGCGAGCAGCTCTTCGTGGAGCCAGTCGCGGAACAGCAGCAGCGCCGGCTTGTTCGCATTCTGTGGCGGATAGACGAGATGGCAGGTGGCCGGCGAAGGAATGCGCTGCGCGAACGGTACCACCAGCGTACCCGCACGCAGCTTGAGCGCGGTGAGCGAGCCGCGTGCGAGCACCGCGCCCTGACCCTGGATCGCCGCCTGCAGGGCGAGCTCGGAGTCGTTGAACACCGGGCCGCGGCGCGGCTCGGCGAGGTTGACGCCGGCGGCGGCGAACCACGGCGCCCACGGCTGCTGGCGGATGCGCAGCAACGGCACGCGCGCGAGGTCGGCCGGGTTGCGCAGGCGCGTGCGCCGCGCCAGCGCCGGACTCAGGGTCGGGAACAGCTCGTCGTCGAACAGCTTTTCGCTGATCAGGCCCTCGTAGTCGCCGGTGCCGTAGCGGATCGCGACGTCGACACCGTCGCTGCGGAAATTCGACACGGCCGGTGTGCTTTCCAGGCGCAGTTCAATGCCGGGGTGGCGTTCGAGGAAGCCGCCGAGGCGCGCGACCAGCCAGGCTGCGGCGAACGAGGGCAGTACGCTGACTGTGAGCGAATTTGCACTGTCGTGGTCGCGCAGGCGTTCCAGCGCAGCCGCGAGCTGGTCGAGCGCCGCGCGCACGTCATGGGCGAGCTGGCGCCCGGCGTCGGTTGCGCACATCTGCCGGCCGGCGCGCCGCAGCAGCGGCATGCCGAGTGCCGCCTCGAGTGCGTGGATCTGGTGGCTGACCGCACTGTGGGTCAGACTGAGTTCGTCCGCGGCGCGCGTGTAGTTCTGGTGGCGTACCGCGGCCTCGAGTACGCGCAGCGAGCGCAACGGCGGCAGGCGGTGCCAGGGATTCATGCGCAAGCGGCTCTGTGGAGCATCGGGGCCGCAGTCTAGCATCTGTGAGGAATGCTCACAGCTGACGCGAGAAAATAGCGTTTCTGGTGCGCGCGCTCGAGGCTTAGGATGCGTCATTGCATTTCGCCTGATCATTTGCGCGGGCCGACCCGAGGAGTTTCCGATGAACGCTTCCATCTTCGCCCAACTCGTCGTGCTCGGCATGATCTGGGGCGCATCGTTCATGTTCCAGCGCATCACCGTGCCGGTGATCGGCGCCGGCATGACCGGTGCGGGGCGCATGATCTTCGCCGCGTTGACCCTGCTCGGTGTGCTCGCCCTGCTGCGCAAACCTTTGCAGTGGCGTGCGCGCTGGCGAGATTATGTCGTCGTCGGCATCATCGTGATGGGCTTGCCGCTGACCTGCTTCGCGGTCGCCGCGCGTTCGCTGCCGGCCGGCTACCTCGCCGTGCTCAACGCGACCGTGCCGCTGTTCGCGGTGCTGATCGGCTGGGCCAGCAGCCGTGTGCGGCCGTCGGCATCAAAACTCGCCGGAGTCGTCGTCGGCGTTTGCGGCGTTGCGACGCTGGCGAAGTTCGGTCATCTCGAAATGAATTGGCCGACCGTGCTCGGCTTCGCTGCGGCCTTGTTCGCCTCATTCCTCTACGCGATCGGCGCAATCATGGCGAAGCAACGCTATGGCGATGCCGATCCGCTCGTGATCACCGCAGGCAACCTGATCGGCGGTTCGCTGCCGCTGGTTCCGCTCGCGATCGCCACGGCACCGGCTGCGCTGCCGTCGGGCGGCGTGACCGCGGCGCTGGTCGCGCTCGGCATCCTCTGCACCGGCATCGCCTACGCGCTGTACTTCCGCATCCTGCGCGCGGCGGGCGTCGAGCGCACGGTGACGGTGACCTTCCTCGTGCCATTGTTCGCGCTGATCTGGGCCGCGCTGTTCCTCGGCGAGCCGATCACCTGGGCTGCTGCGACCGGTTGCGCACTCGTATTGTTCGCGGTCGCGTTGATCTTCGAAAAAGTGCCGGGGTTCGCGCGCAGGCCGGTACCGCGGATCGGGCAGAAGCTCTGTCGCGAGCAGGGTTGAACGGCGCTAGTGGCGCTTCGCCACGAGTTGTAGCGCGAGACGGGTCGCGGCGATCAGGCTGGACGGATCGGCTTGGCCGGTGCCGGCGAGATCGAGCGCGGTGCCGTGGTCGACCGAGGTGCGGATCCACGGCAGGCCGAGGGTGAGGTTGACCGAGTCGCCGAAGCCGAGCGCCTTGAGCACGGGCAGGCCCTGGTCGTGGTACATCGCCAGCACCGCGTCGAAGCGCACGCGCTGCGTGGCGACGAAGGCGGTGTCGGCGGGCAGCGGGCCGACGATGTCGAATCCGGCCGCGCGCACCTGCTCGATCGCGGGAACAATGACGTCGATTTCCTCGCGGCCGAGGTGGCCCGCTTCGCCGGCGTGCGGATTCAGGCCGAGTACGGCGACGCGCGGTGCGGCGATGCCGAACTTCGCGATCAGTTCTTCGCAAACGATGGTCAGCGTGCGCACGAGCCCCACGCGCGTGATCGCGCCAGGCACGCGCGCGAGCGGCAGATGCGTGGTCGCGAGCGCCACACGTAGCGCGCGGTCGCCGCCATCCGGTGCGATCAGCATCATCACCACCTCGCGTTGCGCGCGTTCGGCGAAAAACTCGGTGTGGCCGGTGAACGGGATGCCGGCATCGGCAACCGCGCTCTTCTGCACCGGCGCGGTGACGAGTGCGTCGAACTCGCCTGCGGCACAACCGTCGGCGGCGCGTGCGAGAGAGTCGATGACGTAGGCTCCGTTGCGTGGATCGAGCTTGCCTGGAGTGCGGGCAACGCGCAGTGGCACGTGCAGGCAACGCAGTGCGCCGGGCCTGCGCCGGGCGATGCGTGCGGCGGCATAATCCTCGATGTCGAGCACGGTGTTCCGCGCGGCGGCCGCCGCTGTCAGCAGGCCACGATCCGCGATCGCGATGAGGTCGGCGGGGACGTCGGTTGCGGCCAGCGCGGCGACGAGTTCCGGACCGATGCCGGCCGGTTCTCCGCTCGTGATGGCGATGCGCGGGAGCATTGTCTTGTCATTCCGGCAGCCCCTGCCGGGATGACGAATACTTATCGTGCCGTCACTTCGACTCGGCTTTCTTGACCGCCGCGCCCGAGCAGGCCGGACGTTCCTTGGTGACGTAGGCCGGGTCGACCGCGCAGATGTACGAATCCGAGCGGAACTGGCGCAGGGTGCTTTCGATCTCGTCCTCGGCCTTGCGCTGGCGGATCAGCTCGCGCGCCTGTTCGCGCTGGTTCTCGACGGTACGATCGGATTCGCGCTTGCCGAGCAGTTGCAGGATGTGCCAGCCGACATCGGTCTGGAACGGCTGCGACACGTCGTTGTTGGACTTGAGCGAGCTGAGTGCGGTGGCGACGGCGGTGCCGAAGCGGTCGATCGGGAACCAGCCCATGTCGCCGCCGAGGTTCGCGGTGGGCGGGTCCTTGGAGTATTCCTTGGCGAGCTTGGCGAAATCCTCGTGGCCGTCGACGATGCGGCGACGCAGGTCGGCCACGGTCTTCTGCGCTTCGGCGCTGGATACCAGCTCGGTGACCGGGATCATGATGTGGCGGGCGTGGTATTCGGTCACGACCTGCTTGCCGCCGCCGCGCTTGTCGATGACCTTGATGATGTGGAAGCCGTTCGGGCCGCGGATCACCTGTGAAACCTGGCCCGGCGCCAGCGTCTCGGCGATCTGCACGAACGCCTCGGGCAGTGCGTTGAGCGGACGCCATTGCAGGTCGCCGCCTTCGAGCGCGTCCTGGCCGTTCGAGTAGCGGATCGCCGCCGCGGCGAAATCGAGGCCGCCGTCGATCTGCTTCTTCACGTCGTCGGCCTTGTCCTTGGCAGCCTTGATCTGCTCGGCGCTCGCGTTCTCGGGGGTCGCGATCAGGATGTGGGCGAGGTGGATTTCGCCGGTCCTGACGTTGCCCGTGGCGAGCATGGCGTCGACCTCGGCATCGGTGACGTTGCCCGCGCCCTGCATGATGCGCTGCTGCAGTCGCTGGGTGAGCAGCGTTTCCTTGGTCTGTTTGCGGAAGTCGTCGTAGTCGATGCCGTCGCGCGCGAGCGCGCCGCGCAGTTGGGTGATGTCGATGTTGTTGCTCTGCGCGATGCGCTGGATCGCCTGGTCGATGTCGTTGTCGGTGACGCGGATGCCGGTCGACTGCGCGCGCTGGATCTGGATCCGGTTCATGATCAGTCGATCGAGCACCTGGCTGCGCAGCACGTCGGTCGGCGGCAGTTGTTGCGGGTTGCTGCGGTACTGGGCCTGGATCTGCGCAACGGCGCGGTCGAGTTCGCTCTGCAGGATCACGTCGTCCTCGGCGATCGCGACGATGTGATCCAGCGGCTCGATCGGCTGGATCTGCGCGCGCGCCGCGGGTACGGCTGCGGTGAGGAGAAGGGCGAGGAAGGCGGCGAAAAGCTTGTTCATCGGCGGCTCTGCAATCGAATGACGTAACGGGCGCCGTCGCGCCCGCGTGCGGGGAAAGGAAGATAGCGTGCACACCCTGAACGGAGTCCGCGCATCAGGCCAACGCGATCCCGCGCGGCCGTGCCGGCGTAGCGTCGGGGCGCAACTTATTGATAGCCAAGGATAGCATGGCGCAGGAAGTTCTGCGTCCGCTGCCCGCTCGCGCCCATGCCCTTGAATTCGACCTCGAAGAAGACGGTGTTTTCGGCCTTGACGTCGTTCGGAATGTAGACGGCATCGTTGAACGGATTGCTGACGTTGTTGAGCCAGCGCCGCGCGACGAGGCGGGCGGCGACGCAGCAACTATCGTACTGCACGCCGGCGAACGCTTCGAGCAGACGCTTGTCGCGCACCGAATAGTAGTAGCGGCCGACGATGCTCCAGCGCAGGTTGAGCGGGATGAGCGTGGTCGCGTCGTACTGTTCGAGGAAGCCGCGACGGTAGCGGTAGGCGAGGTTGACCACGCCGTCGCTGCCGAAACGATGCTGGACCGAGACCGCGCCGAGATCCGTGTGCTTGCTGGTCGACACGTATTTCTGCGTGACCGGGTCGAGGGCTGTCGGATCGGGATTCCATTGCATGTCCCAGGTCAGGCTCCAGCGCTTGTTGATGGTGAGCTGCAGTTCGGTGAACAGGTCCTTGCCGGCGCCGCTTTGTGGGCCGCCGAAATAGGGCAGGGTCACGCGCGGCGTCTTGAAGTAGCGGATCTGGCCGATGCTGCCGCTGAGCAACTGGTCGCCGCTGTCCGCGTCGATCAGGCGCGAGGTCAGGGCGATGGTGGCCTGGTTGGCGTCCGACTGGCGGTCGCCGCCGGTGTAGGCGTTGGTGCGGAACAGGCTCGGGAAGTCGAGGCTGGGCAGCGAGGTGTCGAAGCTCGGCAGCTTGTCCTGGTTGCGGTACGGCACCCAGAGATAGAACAGGCGCGGCTCCAGTGTCTGGATGTAGGCGTTGCCGAACAGTTTGGCATCGCGCTCGAAGAACAGCCCCGAATCGACGCTGGCGATCGGCAGGCGGCGTGAGGGCGAGGTGCCGGTGATCAGCGGATTGTTGTTGAACCGCATGTCCGAGAGGTCGTACTGGGTGATGCGATAGCCGATGGTCGGACGCAGGAACCAGGCCAAGCTTTCGATCGGATACGAGATGTGCGGATAGAGGTCCAGACGTCGACCGGTCAGCGAATAGCCGCGCTGGAAGTTGATGTACTCCGACTCCATGCCGACTTCGAAGCCGGCGTAGGTCTGCGGCAGGATGTTGAACGCCACGCGCGGCAGGCGCGTATAGGGCTTGAACACGGACGGATAGGCGCAGTTCCTCGGCGAAGTGCCGCCGGCGCAGACCGATTCGATGCTCGGGTCGCTGACCTGCCAGTCGTCGCCGCCGATTGCGATGTTCCACCAGCCGCCGTTGCCGTTGACGTAGGCGCTCGACGGCAGCAGGCTGATCGCGGTGCTCTGGAAACTGTCGCCGAAGTCGCGCAGGTAGCGGTTGTCGGAAACGCGGTGCACGTCCACGGTCGCGCCCCAGTTGGCGTTGAACGTGGTCCAGTTCTGCAGGCGCAGGTAGCCGCGCGAGGTCTCGTCGGTGACGTCGTCCTTGGGCATGTAGCCGACGTTGAGCATGAGCCGGTCCCACTCCGAGAGGTAGCGGAACTCGGTGTCGAGCATCGGCCCGCGCTTGGTGTATTCGATCGGTTTGACGGTTAGGTCGTAGTTCGGCGCCAGGTTCAGATAGTACGGGATGCCGAGCTTGAACCCGCGCCGGTTGCTGTAGCCGAGCACGGGCATGAGAAAGCCCGAGTGCCGGCCCTCGTCGATCGGGAACGACAGATAGGGAAGCCACAGGAACGGCACGCCCTGGTAGGCCAGGGTGACGCCGTGGCCGTAGCCCTCGTTTTTCACTTTGTCGATTTCGAGATCGTTCGCGCGCATTTCCCACTGGCGCTCGCTCGGATCGCAGGTCGAGAAAGTGCCCCGGCTCATCTTCGAATGATCCGGGTCGGTCTGGTTGACCATCGCGGCGACGCCGTTGCCGCGCTGGTCGAGCATCTGGTAGCGCACGTTGTCGAGCCAGGTGACGCTCGGCGTCGTCGTGCCGCGCGCCTTGTCCGCGGACATCAGCATGCCGGCATCCTGGTAGCGTACGTGACCGGTCGCCACGTAGTCCGTGGTCTCGCTGTTGTAGGTGAGGAAATCCGTGCGCAGCAGCGCGTCGAGGCGTTGCATGCGCACGTCGTCTTCGAGTTGCGCGTGGTTCTTGTCGGTCCAGGTGACCTTGTTCGCGTCGGCTACCGAATGCGCCTTCGAGCGGTCGCCCGCGGGCGGCAGACCGGGCACGAAGAAGTCGAGCAGATCGTTGCGTTTGCACTTGCCGTAGTCGTTCTTCGGCGCCACGCAGCGCATTACGCCGGCGGGGCAGGTCGTCTGCGTGGCCGAAGGCGCGATCACCGCGGTCTGTGCGGAAGCCGGTTCGACCAGCGCGGCCGGGAGCAGCAGGGGCAAGAGGCGTAGCGGCAAATGCCGGAGCCGGCGGTCGTTCAGCGGGGATGGCGGCACGGGGACGTCGCAAGGCTAACGTGAGGCCGGCAAGCTTGCCCGAAACGGGGAGCACGGGCAATCCGCGGGCATCCGCTGCGTTCATCTTCAACGCCTTGCCTGCGTAAGGGTTACCCCCATGTTCCGTCCAATCCGGCAGACGCGAAACACGAGGAGAAAACGATGGGCGGCAAGATCGAAAAAACCGATGCACAGTGGCGCGAGGATTTGAGTGCGGAGCAATACGCGGTCTGCCGTTGCTCGGCGACCGAGCAGCCGTTCACCGGCAAGTACTACGACCACCACGAGGCTGGCACGTATCTGTGCGCGGCCTGTGGCGCGGAACTCTTTTCGTCGGCGGCGAAATACGAGTCCGGCAGTGGCTGGCCGAGCTATTGGCAGCCGTTCGACGCGGACGCGGTCAGCGAGCATGCGGATGCGAGCCACGGCATGCGCCGCGTCGAGGTCAAGTGCGCGCGCTGCGATTCGCATCTGGGTCACGTTTTCCCGGACGGACCCAAGCCCACCGGCCTGCGCTACTGCATCAACTCGGCGGCGCTGGGCTTCGCAGCGAAAGACTGATCGCGGCGCCAGCGCGCGACACGCGGTCGCTGCGCGACGACTGGCCGCGGCCTAGCCTGCGGCCAGCTTCTGCGCAACCTCCCAGCTGTGTCCGGCCGGATCGACGAAGTTGGCCGTGCGCCTGCCCCAGGGCCGATCCTTGGGGCCGGCGAGCAGGGTCACGCCGCGTCCGCGCAGGCGCGCGCAGACGGCGTCTACGTCGTCGACCCAGATGCTGAGCTGGAAGCGCGGGCCGGCGCCGCGCGCACCGGGCTGATCCGGCTCGATGATCTCGCCGGCGCTGTCGATGTGAAGCAGGTTGAGGATGAGGTTATCGAATTGGACTGCGACGAAGACGTCGTCCTCGAAGATGGTCTCGACCTCGAACACGGCGTGATAGAACGTCTTTGCTTTCTGCACGTCGTCGACGAACAGGCTGATCGCGCTGATGTGTCGCATGTCGGCTGCCACGATGGAGCTTCCTCGGGTTGGCGCGGGCGCGTCACGCGCGCTTGCGCAGGTAGATGTGCGTCGCGCGCTCGCCGGGGACGGTCCTTCCGCATTCGTAGCCGAGCGCGTGCAGGTCGATGCCGGCGAACAGGTTTTCGCCGCGGCCGAGCAGGACCGGGCGCACGGCGAGATACAAATCGTCGACCAGACCCGCGCGCAGGTACTCGCGCACCGTGGCCACGCCGCCACCGAGGCGGATGTCGCGATCACCTGCGGCCGCGCGCGCCTGTTCCAGCGCGGCGTGGATGCCTGCGGTAACGAAGTGGAACACCGTGCCGCCCTTCATCGCCAGCGGCGCGCGCGCATGATGGGTGAGCACGAACACCGGTACGTGATACGGCGGTTCGTCTCCCCACCAGCCTTTCCAGTTCTCGTCCGGCCACGGTCCGCGTATCGGGCCGAACATGTTGCGGCCGATGATCCAGGCGCCGATTCCGGCCATGCCGACCGCGGCGACATCGTTGTCGATACCACTTTCGCCGCCGTCGAGGCCGTGCATCGCGCGCCAGGTGCGTGATGCGAAGAACCATTCCATCAATTCCGGGCCACGCAAGCCGAGCGGGTGTTCGAGGCTTTGATCGGGGCCGGCACCGTAGCCGTCGAGGGAAACCGAGAAATTCAGTACGCGCAATCTGGACATGGCCTTGCTCATGCTGTCTGGCTGGTTCGAGGCTGCTTGTTCAGTTGGCTGACAACGCCAGATCACAGGACGTCGACACGAAGATCACGAAGAAACGCGAAGAAATGGTTCGATCAAGACGACGAACGGCGGGCCGGGAAATCGACACGCCCGATCGCATCCGCGCATGGCCGCGGGCTGGCTGATCTGCGATCATTGCAACGACATTTCAGGGAGTGAACGTGAGTCCGCAAATACTGACCTCGGTGGGCGCCTGTGTCGAGCATGTGCTCGCGCAGGCCGGTTCCGCGCTGCGCGTGGCGACGCCGCTCGGGTTGGGCAAGCCGAACGTGTTGCTGAACGCGCTGTATGCGCGCGTGGCCGGCGACGCAGCTATGCGTCTGGACATCTTCACCGCGTTGTCGCTGGCTCGACCACAGTGGAAGTCCGATCTGGAGCGGCGTTTCATCGAGCCGTTCCTTGCACGCCATCTGGGCGCCGACTATCCCGATCTGGCGTATGTCGCCGCGCAGAAGGCCGGCGCATTGCCGGCGAACGTGCGCATCCACGAGTTCTACATGCAGTCGGGCGCGATGCTTGGCGTCGAGTCGGCGCAGCGCGACTACACAAGTTTGAACTACACCCACGTGGCGCGCGATCTCGTCGATCGCGACATCAACGTGATCGTGCAACTGATCGCCGCGCGCGAGGAGGCCGGACGCATCCGCTACAGCCTTGCCTGCAATCCCGACGTCACCGCGGAATTGCTCGAAAGCATGCACGCCGCCGGTGCGCCGCGGCCGTGCGTCGTTGGCGTTGTGCACCCCGACCTGCCGTTTGTCGGCAACGAGGCCGAGGTCGAGGCGGAATTCTTCGACGCGCTGCTGTTCGATCAGGCGAACCGGCACACCCTGTTCGCCCTGCCGCGGGCGAACATCGATCCGGCCGAATACGCGATCGGCCTGCACGCCTCGGCGCTGGTGCGCGACGGGGGCACCTTGCAGATCGGCATCGGCGCGTTGTCCGATGCGCTGGTGCATGCGCTGCTGCTGCGCCAGCGCGACAACGCCGCGTACCGCGCCGGGCTGGATGCGGTCGGCGCGCGCGTGGGCGAAAGCACGCCGGCGGCGCGACTCGGCAACCTCGACGGGTTCACCACGGGGCTGTACGGCGCCAGCGAAATGGTCATGGACGGATTCATGCATCTGGCCCGCGCCGGCATCCTCAGGCGCCGCGTCTACGATGATCAGGCGCTCGAGCAGGCGCTCGAGGACGGCAGCATCGAAGACACGCTGCATGCGCACGCCGCCGATGCGTTGTACGCGTGCGGCGCGCTCGGTCCTTTTGTCGACAAGGCGGAATTGGCACGCCTGCTCCGCTTCGGCTTGCTGCCGGAAGGCACGCAGCTGGGATTCACCGCCCTGCAATTACCCGATGGCAGCAGCCTGCCGCTCGATCTGGGCAATGCCGAAGCGCGCGCGCAATGGAACCGCGTGCTTGCCGGGCGCACGTTGCGCGAAGGCCGTTACCTGCGCGGTGCGTTCTATCTCGGATCCAGGGAATTCTATGCCTGGTTGTGCGGCCTGAAAGGCGCGGATTTCGATGGCCTGTCGATGACCCGCGTCTCCGACATCAACCAGTTGTACGGTGGGCGCGAGTCGCTCGATGCGCTGCAACGCCGCGATGCGCGCTTCTTCAATACCTGCATGATGGCGACCCTGCTCGGCGCGGCGACATCGGATGCGCTCGAGAACGGCCAGGTCGTCAGCGGTGTCGGCGGCCAGTACAACTTCGTCGCGATGGCGCACGCGCTCGCGGGCGGACGCTCGATCCTGCTCTTGCGCGCCACTCGCGAGCAGCGCGGCAAGGTCGAGTCGAACATCCTCTGGAACTACGGCCACACCACCATTCCACGTCACCTGCGCGACATCTATGTGACCGAATACGGCAGCGCCGACCTGCGCGGCAAGTCTGACGAGGACTGCATCCTTGCCATGCTCGCCATCGCCGATGCGCGCTTCCAGGACGGGCTTGTCGCGCAGGCCAAGGCTGCCGGCAAATTGCGTCACGATTTCGAGATTCCGCCCGCATGGCGCGGAAATACCGCAGAAAGCATCGCTTCCGCGTTGAAGCAGGGCGAGCTCGCGCCGTACTTTCCGGCCTTTCCGTTCGGCAGCGATTTCAGTTCTGAGGAACTGCGCCTGCTGCCGGCATTGGCCCGGCTCAAAGCGATATCGGCGAGCAAGTTGAAATTGGCATTGTTTTTGCTCGGGGCCTACCTGAATCGCCCGCATGTGGCCGATGGCGAGCTGCTCATGGCGCGGCTGAAACTGGATCAACCCACGACACTTGTCGAGAGGCTTACCCGCCGACTGGTGCTTGCCGCGCTGGCTGGACGCAATTGAGGCTGTCATGAGTACGTTTGCCGCCTACGCCCGCTTGAAATCGAAGATGCCGGTGCGTTTCGCGCCGCCGCAGGACGCGCTGGCCTCCGATCCGTTGCGGCTGCATGCCTGGCTCGCCGAGCTCCCGCTCGCGAATCGCGGTTTCGCGCTCATGCGCATGGAAGAAGTCCTGCGCGAATTGAACGCCGCGGAGATCGTGCCGCAGCGCCGCCTGACCATGCTCGAAATGCTCGAGCGGGCCGCCGCGGCGCTTGTTGACGACGGCAGCAACGAGGTGCGCGAGTTCTTTCCGATGTCCGCCGAGCGCATGGACAAGGTGCGACACCTGGCCGGGATCGAATACGAATTCGCGCTTGGCTATGCCGAGATCATTTGTGATCTGTGCGCGCCGGCGGGCAAGGCGCCGCTGCTGCGTGGCGGCATGGCCGTCAAGGCGCTGGTGCGCGCATGCCTGCATCAGGCAGCGCAGTTGTGGCAGGCAAGCCGGATGCACAGTGCACCACCGGTGGGCGCCTGGCATGGGATGCACGACTTGTTCCGCTACGCCGTCGAAGCGGGATATGCGGATCGCGAAAGCACGCTGACGGGTGGCGGTCGAGCGAGCCCGCGCTCGGTCTACATCCAGGCGCTGCTGCATGCATTCGCCAAGCCCAACCAGTTTACCCAGGCGCAGAACAGGCAGTTGTACTCATCCCTGCCGGTGCTCGCGTCGTGGTGCCATGTGTCGCCCGGACATGCTTCCGCGGGCATGATCGCGGTGCATACCGGGAGCGATCAGTCGCCGCCGCGCGGCTTGCAGGGCGATGCCGGCGAGCGCTGGATGCTCGACATTGGCGGCCTGCTGGCGCAGTTCGATGCGGCGTTGGCGCAGGGCCAAAGCGAGGTCGTGCTTCGCGCGCGCCGCGGTAGCGGGGAAGCGGTGCTCGACCGCGACATAGTCACCGTGCTCGGACGTGTCTGGCGCGAGCGCACCGAGCGCGGATTTCCGCGCAATGCCGACAACGCCTTGCTCGAAACGGAGGTCGGCTTGTCGGGGTTGCACTACATTCTTTCCGGCAATCAGGATTTCGAAGCCATGTTGCCGCTGACCGATGCGTCGTCGATGTTCACGGCGAGTTGGGCGCAGCGCCCATCGGAACGTGCGATGCCCAGGCGCGCCCGCGCCGAGGCGGTCGACCGCAGTCGCCAGGGATACCGCCTGCGCTGGGCTGCCGGTGAAGACGCGCGCGCACGCGTCGGTGAGCTGATTGCGCTCACGCCCGTTGTCGCGCGCGGCAAGCCCGAATGGAGTTTCGGCGCATTGCGCTGGTTGCGTGCCGATGCAGACGCCGGAATCGAGGCCGGCGTCGAACTCCTGCCCGCGCGTCCCGTCGCCGTGGCCGTGTATCCGTTCGATGCCGGCGGCGCGCCGCGCGCGCCGGTGCGCGGCCTTCTCGTCGAGGCTGACGGCGTCGAAGCGAGTATCTTCGTGGCGAAGCCGTTCGCGCGTGACGCCGTGGCGCTGGAGGTGCTGCGCATCGATGAGGCTTCCACCGCGGTGATGGCCCGTCCGGTGCGCGTGGCGAAGTTCGGCCTGCGCGACGTGGGTTTGTATCAGAAAATCCTTCTGTCCGACGAGGCGTCCGGACGCCTCGGGCAAGCGTGACTGCGCCCGGTCGACGGGTTCTGGTGTGGTGCGACCGCACCGGATTCATGCGCATTCGCTAGAATCCGCCACATGCCGGTTAGTGTCGGCCGATCGAATATCCCATCCGTCCAGTCCGATTGCCGATGAACGAGTTTTCTGGTCCCCACCTTGCGCGAGTCGGCACCCAGCCGCGCCGCGCCGCCGTCGCTGTCGCCGTCGGCAACGTGCGCGTCGGCGGCACGGCTCCCGTCGTCGTGCAGTCGATGACGAAT
This sequence comes from Rudaea sp., assembly GCF_057139185.1. NCBI lineage: Bacteria > Pseudomonadati > Pseudomonadota > Gammaproteobacteria > Lysobacterales > Rhodanobacteraceae > Rudaea > Rudaea sp. The sequence continues at coordinate 50,449 of NZ_DBNHDN010000006.1, forward strand.
ACCGACACGGCCGATGTCACCTCGACGACGAAACAGGTTGCCGAGCTTGCGCGCGCGGGCTCCGAACTCGTGCGTATCACGGTGAACACGCCCGAGGCCGCCGCTGCGGTGCCGAAGATCCGCGAGCGCCTCGACATGCAGGGTGTCGGCGTGCCGCTGATCGGCGACTTCCACTACAACGGTCACCAGCTGCTCGCCGGCGAGCCGGCCTGTGCCGAGGCGCTGGCGAAATACCGCATCAACCCCGGCAACGTCGGTTTCGGCAGGAAGCGCGACGTGCAATTTTCCACAATTATAGAATTTGCCTTGAAGTACGCGAAGCCGGTGCGCATCGGCGCGAATTGGGGCTCGCTCGATCAGGCCATGGTCGCCGCGCTGATGGACGAGAACCACGCGCGCGCCGAGCCGTGGGACGCGGCGCATGTCGCGCGCGAAGCGTTGATCCGTTCCGCGCTCGACTCGGCCGCGCGCGCCGAGGAACTCGGCATGGCGCGCGATCGCATCATCCTCTCGTGCAAGGTTTCCGGCGTGCAAGAGCTGATCGCCGTGTACCGCGACCTCGCCGCGCGCTGCGACTACGCGCTGCACCTCGGCCTGACCGAAGCCGGGATGGGTTCGAAGGGCATCGTCGCATCGAGCGCCGCGCTCGCCGTGCTGCTGCAGGAAGGCATCGGCGACACGATCCGCATCTCGCTGACGCCGGAGCCTGCCGAGTCGCGCACGCGTGAAGTGATCGTCGCGCAGGAACTCTTGCAGACCATGGGCCTGCGTGCGTTCACGCCGCTGGTCACCGCCTGCCCGGGCTGCGGGCGCACCACCAGCGTGTTCTTCCAGGAGCTCGCCAAGACCGTGCAGGAGCACGTGCGCGCGAAGATGCCGGAGTGGCGGGTCAAGTACGACGGCGTCGAGAACCTCACGCTCGCGGTGATGGGCTGCGTGGTCAACGGCCCCGGCGAATCCAAGCACGCCAACATCGGCATCTCGCTGCCCGGCACGGGCGAGGCGCCCGCCGCGCCGGTATTCATCGACGGCGCGAAGGCGATGACCTTGCGCGGCGAGAACATCGCGCAGGAATTCGTCGGGATTGTCGAGAACTATATTGCGCGAAAATTTGCGCGGCACTAGTTGCTGGGCGGCATTTTTATGGGGTGGAAGATTGACAAGAAATTCAACAACTTCCAAGGCTATCTTGTGGTGCGCTTATACCTGCGACAAGCTGCTGCCCGCTGATTCGCCATTCGCAATCTCGTGTCGAAGAGCAACCCAACCATTGACGCTGTTTTCCGATCCATTGGCGAATCCTGAAAGCGGGGATGAACGTCGGAGAATACTCGGGCCAGGGTCGGCTTGGGCTCAGGTGGCATCACCCTGGCGCGGCTTGCTGCCTTGCCGGCACGCTCGAGCACCGCCTTCGCACGCCGCGGCGTCGCGGTGTCGCGCGCTTCGTCCTCCAACTCGGCGGGAACGTGCAGCGGAAAACTGGCGATGTTGCTCTTGTGCGTATCCTCTTGAGGCAAAGCGCAGGACGCTCGGCAAGTCCGCCGAACCCGCGGCAGGCGTGCTGCATGTGTCGCGTGTTGAACGTGGCGATCGTATTTGCCTGGCCGTTGATCGCGGTTTCGACGACCAGTTCGTCGTCCGTATCGGCGCCACTCGGTTGCCAGCGGCAATCGAACACGACAGGCACGCATGACCCGGCGATCTCATCCGGCACGTCGATCACGTCGTGCTCCGTGATTCCCGCTTCGGCGAGATGCTTCGACCGGGTCAAAACCGCCTCGTATTCGAGCAGCATCGGCACGGACAGCAGCAACTCGTGGCGGCGCTCGAGTGCGTCCCGCAAGAGCTGGCACGAGGCACCCGCATTGCTCTGGAACGGAATGCCGAGACCATCACGTCGGTGTCGAGCACGAGCTTGAACATGGCAATATCGTAGATGACGTCATACTGCCGTCCAGTCGGTTCACCTCCCGCGGCGACTGGCACGAGTTGGTTTTCCCGGACGACTCGGACAAGTAGCTGTTTGGGACGCGCTTCACCCGGTGCGCCGCGTGAGTGGCTACTGCTCGAACTGCACCGTGTTCGCCACCGTGCATTGCGCGACCGGCTTCACCTCGCGCTTGAGCCACTGTGCTTCCCAGCATTCGTCGTAGACCGAGCAGTAGCAAACGGTCATCTTGAAGCGGTCCTTGGCCTCGAACAGGGCCTTGGCCTCGTCGGGCTGCGACGTGCGGATCGCGGCGATCGTCGTATCGCGGTTCGTGCTCGGCGGCAGCACGTTGCCGTTGACGCTCGATACCGTCGCGTTTTCGCGGCCGCGGCCGAACAGCGCCTGGTAGACTTCGTCCCAGTTGCGCATCGGCTTGCCGTCGAGGCTCAGGGTGACCGATTTGATCAGCGCCGGGCCGACGCCATTGTTCTCGACCTCCCAGGTGAAGCCGCCCTTGTCACGACTGCCGAAGTAACTCAGCCCCAGCGAAACGATGGGCCACACGCTGGCGCGTGCCTGGGCCTGCATGAGCCGCGTCTGGTATGCGCCCGTGGCGAGCGCGAGCACGCTGACCGCGAGTGCGACGATGCTGCTGATCTGCGCGGTCGAGGACTGTCTTGCGACTGCCGGCGTCGGCGCGAGGCGCGCATCGGCAGGTAACGTGGCCGGATCCGTGTCCGGCGGCGGCGATTGGATGGGCATGTGAATCGGGCGGGGTGGTGTCCGCGCCAAGGGTAGCGCGGAGGCGCGCGCCAGGCGAGGAGTCGAAACGATTACTGGGTGAACTGCGCTGTACCTTGGATCACGCAGCGCGGTACGGGCTTGTTCTCGGTCTGCAGCGAGCGCACGAGCCAGCACTCGTCGTAGACGGAGCAGTAGCATACTTCGATCGTCGTGCGTGGCACCGCCGTCTGGAACGCCTTGGCGCGTTCGGGCGTGTTCGGCTTGACCATCTCGACCACGGTCTCGCGGTTCGTGCTTGGCGGCAGCACGATGCCGTTGAGCGAGGAAGTCTGGCCGTGGAATTCCTGGTCGGGTGCGATCTTGGCGAACACCTCCGTCCAGTTGCGATAGGGCTGACCGTCGACGAGCACGCGCACCGACTCGATCTTCGCCGGGCCGACGCCGTTGTTGTCGACGCGCCAGGAAAACGCCTCGCGGCCCGGAGTCGAGTCCTCGTTCTTGCCGATCGTGACGTAGGGCCACACGCTCGCGCGCGCCTGCGTCTGCATCAGCTCGGTCTGCGCCTGCATCAGCCGGGTCTGATAGACCGAAGTGACCAGGGCGAGCAGGCTGAACGCCAGCGCGGCGAAACTGCCGATCTCGCTGAAGCGCAGGCGGACTGCGGCTTGCCGCAGCTGCGTGCCGACGCCGGTTTCTTCATGGTCCATGCCGCTGATCCCGGAGGTGGTGCACGAAATGTAACCGAAGCGGGGCGCTGGCGTTCACGCGAACCGACGCTCAGGTTGACTGTCGCGATCCGCCTGGGGCAATCGCGGGAGCAGTCGCGGCGCGGTGCGCGAGCATCGCCTCGCGTCGCGCGATGTAGACGTTGGCGCTGACGATGATCGCTGCGCCGACCACGGTCGCCGCGTCGATGGTCTGGCCGAACGCGAACCAGGCACAGGTGACCACGACCGGCAGCTGGATGAAGTTGATGGGAATCAACGCCGAGACTTCGCCGGCCTGGTAGGCGCGCGTCATGCACACCTGCGCGATGGTCGCGAGCAGGCCGGTCAGCACGAGCCAGAACCAGCCGCCCGCATCGGGCCAGCTCCAGTGCAGCAGCGCGGGCACGAGCGACATCACGGTCATGATCGCCGACATGTAGATCACCACCGCGTCGGGCGATTCGGTACGCGAAAGGTACTTTATCGCGATGTACGACATCGCCGCGAACGCGGCACCGGCGAGCGCGACAAGCATGTCGAACGAGAAGTGCATGCCACCGGGACGCATGATGATGAGCACGCCGACGAATCCGATCGCGACTGCGCTCCAGCGCCGCGCGCGCACGACCTCGCCGAGGATGAGCACGGCGCCTACGGTGACGAACAGCGGCGTCGAGTACGAAATCGATATCGCCTGCGCAAGCGGCAGGTGGGCCAGTGCCCAGAAGCTCGCCAGCATCGACAGCGTGCCGGTCGTGCCGCGCACGAGGTACAGGCCGAAGCTGCGCGTGCGCAGCATGCCGAGGCCCGGCTTGATCAGCAGCGGCAGCGCGAAGACCAGGCCGAACAGGCTGCGGAAAAACCCCGCCTCGAACGCGCTGACCTGTGCCGTGGCGAAGCGCAGCGTGACCGCCATCAGCGCGAACAGCACCGCGCTCGCGGCCATCAGCATGGGGGCGTAGAGCGGGGAGCGGTTCAACAAGTGAACTCGATCAAGCCGAGGTATAGCGCAAGTACGAAACCGCCGGTCGCACCGAGAATCAAACCGAGGAGAATCGCAAGGCTCCATTTGACGCAAACGCATGGGCTCAAATCGACTTCTTCGGCATCGAGGTGTTGCCGGGCCATCTTCAATTTGCCCCTTGCTTCCGCGCCGCGATGCGCGCGTCGATATCGGCATCGAGATCACGGGTGGCGAATCCGGCGCGCGCCACGATGTCGCGTATCGTTGCTGCCGGCAAGCCGCGCTCGTCGGTCGCTTCGCCCAGCGCCCAGGTGCGCGCCGCGCGGCTGCCGCTGTGGCAGTAGAGCAAGGCTGGGCCGGGCTGTCCGGCGAGGGTCGAGCGCAACTTCGTCACCGCCTCGTCGGCAATCGCGCCATGCGCAACCGGGATGTAGGCGAAATCGATGCCGGCGGCCCTGGCGGCGTCGGCGACCTGCGCGGATGGTGGCTGGTCGGGCGCTTCACCGTCGGGGCGCAGATCGATCAACATGCGCGCGCCGTGGAGTTTTCCCCCGCGGATGTCCTCCAGCGACACCTGGCTTGTCACCCATACGCCGCGCACCAGTTCCTGATGCGCGACGGCTGGCCGCGATTGTTGTTTGTTGCACCAGGCCAAGCCGATCACGCCGGCCATGCCGACGAGTGCCGCAATCAGGAACGCGAAGGTGTGAGTCCATTTGCGCAGCACGGCCATGGCTTGTTCGATGCGTGTGGGAAAATCGGGTGGTTTTGCGTCGTCGGGAAAATTATCGCATGTCGGGCGAAGAGACCCGATCCGATTCGATTGCATGACAGGGAGCCAAAGTCGCCGTGGTCGGCGACGCCGTCGGTGCGCGATCTCTGATACTTTATGGGACCGCGACGGGGAGCGGCGGGGAGGCGGCATGCGTATTCGGGTCGTAGTGGCGGCGTTCGCCGCGGCACTGCTTTGCGCGCACGACATCGCGTTTGCGGCGGCCGCACCGCCGCCGCCGAGCGGCGAAGTAGCGCCGGCACCGCCGCGCCACGAAGGCGAAGGCCCGTATCCGCAGCTGATCCTGCGCGGGGTGACCGTGATCAACGGCAGCGGCAGCCCGGCGTTCGGGCCCGCAGACGTCGTGATCGAGGGCAACCGCATCGTCAGGGTGCAGTCGGTCGGCAATCCGGGCGCGGCCATCGATGCAGACAAGCGGCCCAGGCTCGCCGCTGGCGGCCGCGAGATCGATCTGGCCGGGCACTACGTGCTGCCGGGCATCATCGACATGCACGGCCACATCGGCGGCGCGGAACAGGGCACGCCGGCGGAATATGTCTACAAGCTCTGGCTCGGCAACGGCATCACCACGGTGCGCGAGCCGGGTTGCATGAACGGTGTCGACTGGTGCGTGAGCGAAGCCAGGCGCAGCGCGGCGAACGCGATCACCGCGCCGCGCATCTTTCCCTACGCTGCGTTCGGCTTCAAGGAGCGCACGCCGATGACGCGGCCCGAGCAGGCGCGGCAGTGGGTGCGCGAGATGAAGGCCAAGGGCATCGTCGGCATGAAATGTTTCGGCTACCGCCCCGACGTGCTCGCGGCAGCATTCGACGAACTCAAGAAGCAGGGCATGCGCAGCGCCTGTCACCATGCGCAGCTCGATGTGGCGCGCGTCAACGTGCTGACCACGGCGCGCTGGGGTCTGACCTCGATGGAGCACTGGTACGGTTTGCCTGAGGCATTGTTCGACGATCGTACAGTGCAGGACTATCCGCCCGCCTACAACTACAACAACGAGGCTGACCGTTTCGGCCAGGCCGGGCGCCTGTGGGCGCAGGCCGCGCAGAAAGGCAGCGACAGGTACGAGGCGGTGATTGCCGAACTGCTCAAGCTCGACTTCACGATCGATCCGACCTTCACGATCTACAACGCCGCGCGCGATCTCATGCGCGCCCGCCGCGCGGATTGGCACGAAGAGTATACTTTGCCGCAATTGTGGGACTTCTACACGCCGAACCGCGACCACCACGGCAGTTTCTTCTTCGACTGGGGCAGCGAGGACGAAGTCGTCTGGCGCGGCAACTACACGCGCTGGATGGCCTTCGTCAACGATTACAAGAACCGCGGTGGCCGTGTCACGGTCGGTTCCGACTCGGGCTTCATCTACCAGCTCTACGGCTTCGGCACGATCCAGGAGCTCGAACTGCTGCGCGAGGCGGGACTTCACCCGCTCGAAGTGATCCGTTCGGCGACGCTGTACGGTGCGCAGGCGCTCGGCGAAGAGCAGCGGCTCGGCACGATCGAGCCGGGCAAGCTCGCCGATCTCGTCGTGCTCAAGGAAAACCCGCTGGCCAATCTGAAGGTGCTCTATGGCACCGGTCACATCCGCCTCGGCGACGACGGCAAGCTGCGCCGCGTCGGCGGCATCGAGTACACGATCAAGGACGGCATCGTATTCGACGCCAGGCAACTGCTCGCCGATGTGCGCAAGACGGTCGCCGAGGAAAAGGCCAAGCGCCATATCGAACGTTTGTCGCAGCCGTAACCGATCCAGAGATTCACCACGAAGCCACGAAGATTGCGGAGAAAAATATCTGGAGAGGATTGTCTTCGCGGCAACTCTTTTGATTTCCTTTCACCGGCATTGAATTAAGATGCGGTCTCCCTTGCGGTTGTTTGCACTCGATCACCATGAGCGAACCCTTCATCGTCGCCATTCCCGCGCGCTTCGCATCGACGCGCCTGCCGGGCAAACCGCTGCTGCCGCTGGGCGGCGAACCGATGATCCGCCATGTAGTGCGCCGCGCGCAGGCGGCCGGTGCGGCGCAGGTCGTCGTCGCGACCGATGATGCGCGCATCGCTGCGGCGCTGGAGAATTCCGGCGCAACGATCGCGATGACGCGCGCCGATCACACCTCGGGCAGCGATCGCCTCGCCGAGTGCGCGGAACTTCTCGGCTGGGCGGACGACGCGATCGTGGTTAACCTGCAGGGCGACGAGCCGCTCGCGCCGGCAAGCGGCATCCGTGCAGTCGCCGCCGCCCTCGCCGGAACCGACGCGCCGATGGCGACGTTGGCGACACCGGTCGCGAACGTCGAGGAGTTCCTCGACCCGAATTGCGTCAAGGTCGTGTGTGCCGGCGACGGCCACGCGCTGTACTTCAGCCGCGCCGCGGTGCCGTGGCCGCGCGACGCGTTCGCGACATCGCGCGGCGCACTGCCGTCGTACTTGCCGTTCCTGCGCCATGTCGGCATCTATGCCTATCGTGCCGGTTTCCTGCGGCGCTTCGCCACGCTGGCGCCAACGCCGCTCGAACGTGTCGAGTCGCTCGAGCAGCTGCGTGCGCTCGAGCACCGCTTCCGTATCGCCGTGTGCGTAGCGCCGGAGCCGTTTCCGCCCGGCGTCGACACGGCGCACGATCTCGCGCGTGCGGAGGCACTATTGCGGCAGCGGGGACCGGCGCAAGCGTCCGCATGATTCGATGCTCGCTGTTTGCCCCTTTCATGTAACGACGATGGGAAGAATTTGTTGCATGTGCCCGGTGCTGTCCGCGTGACGAGTTTCGTCACTCGCCTTGCCGCGTGGCCAGCTGGCCTGGTTCGGTGCGGACGGCATGCTTGATCCCGTAAAACGCGTAGATGAGTACGCCAAGGCAAGCGTAGCCGCACAGTACGGCGGCAGGCAGGATGTCGCCTCTGCGAGTCTGCTCTACGATGTCGAGCACGATCGGCAGGATCATCGCGAGGCACATGATGATGGCGCCGACCGGGATGTAGCCAATCCAGGCGTGTCCGACGTGGAAGCCACCCAAGGGTACGCGGAACGGACGTTCCATGTCCGGTCGCGTCGTACGCAGCCACATCAGGCTCAACGCGACGATGATGAAAGCCAGCGCCGTGCCGATGCTGACGAAGTCACCGAGAATCGACAACGGAAGCAGCGCGGCGAGCAGCGCGGAAACCGCGCAGACTAGGATGCAGCCTATCCACGGCGTGCGAAAGCCGGGGTTCAAGCGTGCGAACACGCCGGGCAAAAGACCGTCCTGCGCCATCGCGTAGCAGATTCGCGAGTGGCCATAGCCGTTGACGAGCAGCACCGACGCAAGCCCAGTAAGTGCGCCGACCTTGATCAGTACGGCGAAGCCGGGATGGCCGATGCGATCGACCGCGATCGCGATCGGGTCCGGCACGCCGAGCTCGCGGAACGGCACGATGCCGGTGAGCACCGCGGCGACGATGATGTAGATTGCGGTACTCGCGCCGAGCGCGCCGAGGATGCCGATCGGCATCGCGCGTTGCGGATCCTTCGTTTCGCCGGCGGCGGTCGATACGGTTTCGAAGCCGAGGTAGGCGAAGAACAGAATCGAGGAGGCACGCAATACGCCTTGCCAGCCGTAGGTGAAGCCGCCCTCGTTGTCCGGCACGAACGGGGACCAGTGATGCGCGTCGACGGCGCCCGCGCCGATCGCGACGAATGAGGCAAGCACCGCAATCTTGATTGCAACGAGCATCGCGTTGACCCAGGCCGACTTCGACACACCGATGACGAGCACCCCGGCAATCACGGCAAGGGCGGAGACGGCGACGAGGTTGAATCCGCCGTTGATGTGGAACACGGGGTGGCCGTCGACGAGTGACGACTGCAGCCACGATGTCGAAATCGCCGCCGGCAGATGAATTCCGAAATCACCGAACAGACTGACTAGATAGCCGGCGAAGCCGACCGCGAGCAGCGATCCGGCGAGTCCGTATTCGAGCATCAGCAGCCAGCCGAGCGTCCACGCGTAAATCTCGCCCATCGCCGCGTAACAATACGTGTACGACGAGCCCGCTGCAGGCACGGCCGCGGCCAGTTCGGCGTAGCATAGCGCAGTAAGCGCACATGCGGCGCCGGCGATGAGGAACGACAGCATCACCCCGGGACCGGCATAGTTCGCCGCGGCCGGGCCGATCATCACGTAGATGCCAGCACCGACGATGCAACCAATGCCGAGCAGCACGAGCTGCAGCGGCCCGAGCACCTTGTGCATGCCGTTTTCCCGTGTCTGGCGCCGCAGGGTCTCGATCGACTTACGCGCGAACACACGCGAGGTCTTCATGCGGAACTTCCCGCTTCGCGATGGGCGTTGAATCGTTGCATCATCGTGGCGAGCTCTTCGTGACCGCCTTCGTTGCGCAGGCCGACGACGATCTCGGGATAGACATCGTCGCGCTCGTCCTGGCCGAGCTTGAACTTCGCTTCGACACCGAGCACGGTGGCGCGAAACGCGACGATGCGCGTGGCCAGCTGCGAATAGCGCGCGCCCATGTCATCGACGCTCCATGCACGTTCGCGGCCGGCTTCCATCGCGTCGACAAGATCACGCACGATGCGGTCGAGGCTCGCCGTGTCGTCGAGAAACTCGATGCGCACAGCGAAATTTGCGGTGGCGTAGTTCCAGGTCGGAGCCTGGGTGCGATCGCTCAACCAAGAGGGCGAGACATAGCCGTGCGGGCCGCGGAACAAGAGTGTCGCGCGTGCGTCCGCCTGAAGTGCTGCGACCTGTGGATTCGCGCGGGCGATGTGCCCCGTCAAGCTGGCGATGCGGTCACCGTCGAAGCGCTCGATGCGCAGGGGAAGCAGCGTCGAGTGCACGCGGTCGTGACCGTGCGAGACGACGAAGGCGAGAGGGTGCCGCGCGACGAGATCGCTAACGTCGGCATCGTTGCGCGGGCTGAAGCGATTCGTGCTCATTTCGTCGTTACCATCCTGAATTGCGGCGGTCGAATCGTTGTGCGTGCCTTGCGCCGGGTCCACCACAGCATGAAGCCGAGCACGCACATCGTGGTCAGCCAGAGGCCGACTGCGAGTACGAGGAAGCGCCCACCCAGGCCGAAGAATTCTCCGGTGTGGATGGAATAGAACGAGTTGTATATTTTTGCATTCAGCGGCAGGTCGGTGGCGTGTTTGTCGAGCAGAATACTGCCGTCCTGGGCATCGACGAGTACCGAGGTCCAGCCGAACACGCGCCGCGATTCGCCGTCTTCGCGCACGCGGATGCGATACCACGGATGATCCGTACCCGGCATTTCGACGATCGCGATCGGCGCGCCGGGATGGCGGCCGAGCGCAGTCGTCAACGCATCGCCGAACGCGATGGCGGGCGGTAGCGGACTCGTCCGTGCTGCCGGCTCCGGTCGTTGCACACCCATCCAGTCGTCGACCGGATATTCCTGCAGTACGCCGGTGGCGACGATCACGGTGCCGAACGCGGCGAGGATCAAGCCGAGCGCGCGGTGCCACTTAAACAGGCTCGCCGGAAGCGGGCCCGCCGTGACGGGCAGCAGCACGCGGTACCACGTCTGGCCACGCGCGGGCCAGGCCATGATCACGCCGGCAACGAGGTTGGACAGCAACAGCAGGCCGCTGATGCCGACGAACCACATGCCGCGCTGGCCAGAAAACATGCTTTCATGCAGGTCGAGTGCGGTCTGGAACAGACCCGGCGCGGGATAACCGTGATCGCGCGGACGATCGGCGACGAGTCGGCCTTCGCCGTCCACGCGAACGCTGCGGGTTAGCCCATCCGGATCCTCGAACAGCAAATCGAAACGATTGCGGGAGCCTTCGCTGGCGAGAATGAAGGTTAGCGTTGCCGGAACGCGCTCCGCGGCCATCCTTGTCACTGCGCTGCCGAATGCCGCGGGCGAGAGTGGTTTGTCGGGGCCCGAGAGCATCGCGTCGTCGAGTTCGCCGCGGAACACGAGCAGCATGCCGGTCGCAGCCTGCAGCAGCCAGAGCAGTCCAAAGGTGAGGCTGAGGTATCTGTGCGCGGTGCGCAGAAACGAGCGCATGGACTCGAAGCCTTCGTTGTGGATGCAGTCTGACTGGCGTCAATGTCGGATCAAACAGGGGGCGTGGCCTTTTGTCCGGGGACTTTCGCTGTTGCGAACGGGCCATCTTGGTGCGCAGGTTCGTTGGTCGGTTGCCCGGACGATGCGAGCCAATCCTGCGCCGGCCATGCAGGACCGTTCAGTCCGGCGGGATGGCAGACGTGGGTTCGCTGATGACGTAGTGGGTTGGCGATACTCCGAATGTACGTCGGAACATAGCCGCGAACGCGCTGGGGCTGTTGTAGCCGACGTCGAGCGCTGCCGAGGTGACCGAATGCCCGGTTGCGATGCGCGCCAGGGCGTCCACGAGGCGAACCTGCTGACGCCATGTCGCGAAACTCATCCCGGTTTCGCGGCGAAACGTGCGCGTGAACGTGCGCCGGCCCATCGCCGCGGCGCTGGCCCACGCATCGAGCACGTCGTGCTGGGCCGGATCGGCGAGGATGGTCTGGCAGATGCGTGCGAGGCGTTGGTTGATCGGCATCGGCACGTGGAGTGGAATGCGCCGTGCCAATCGAATTTCGTCGAGGATCAGCGCCATGACGCGTGCATCGCGGCCCTCGAGCGCGTACTCCACCGGCAGCTCGGTTGCCGCGAGGATCAGCTCGCGCAGGAGGTTCGATACTTCGAAAACCTGGCAGTTACGCGGCAGATCGGGCGCGGCATCGGCCGCGATATACAAGGTACGGATCTGCACGCGGCCGCGGCAGCGGACTTCGTGTTCGACTCCGGGAGGAATCCAGATCGCGCGCTGCGGCGGTGCCACATAGCTTGCGTCGTGCGTGCTGAGGATGGTGACGCCGCTGATGGCGTAGACGAGCTGCGCGCGAACGTGTCGATGCTTCGGGTCGTGGAAACCGGGGGGATAGTCGTCAGCCAGCACCGCGATCGGTCGCGGCACAAACTGGTAGTCGATGCTTCTCTTGCTGCGCTGCATGTGGCCCACGCGAGACGGCGAATGATCCCCTTTCGACAGCGTATTTTTTGGTGCGGACTAGATTGGCCGACGTTGGGTGAAATCGTGAGTTCGATTCTAAGCACAGAAGCGAAGGTCACGCAATCGCCACCAATTCTCGATTTGGGAGCGTCGATGCGCAACAAGGTACACAAGGCATGAGTGCGGAAATGCTCGCTGGCGATTCGCTCGATCCGCAGATCCGCCGCTTTGTCGACGCTCTCGCCCGGGCGTGGGCGGAATATCCCGCCATGAATTCGCTGCCGGTCGCAGAAAAGCGGCGCATTGCCGAAATCGTGCGGGCACCGTGGCGTCGGGGTGGCCCCGAAATGGCGGAGACGCGGGAAATATCGTTGCCGACGCGCCACGGTCCCGTGCGCGCACGGACTTATCGCCCGGCCGTGGGCGCTGCCGTTCAGCCGGGCATCGTTTATCTCCACGGCGGTGGCTGGATGATGTTCAGCCTCGACACGCACGATCGCGTCATGCGCGAGTTCGCCGCGAGGGCGCGAGCGACGGTCGTCGGCATCGACTACGCGCTGTCGCCCGACGTGAAATTCCCCTTTGCGCTCGAGCAAATCGTTGACGCGGTGCGTGCGTTGCGCGAGCAGGCCGCGGATTTGGGTCTCGACGTGGCGCGCCTTGCGATCGGCGGTGACTCGGCCGGCGCCAATCTGTCCGTCGCTACGAGCCTGGTGCTGCGCGATCTTGGTGCGTCGCAATGGTTGCGCGGCATGTTGTTGATCTACGGCTGTTACGCACCGGAGATTTCCGACGCCGCGGCGAACGGTTTCGGCGCCGAAGGCAATCTGCTTACGGCCGCGGAGATGGCGAGTTTCTGGTTCAACTACCTCGAACGACCCGGCGAGGCTCGCAATCCGCTCGTGTCACCGATGCGTGCCGAACTTGCCGGCCTGCCGCCCGCATTCCTGATCGGCGCGCAATGCGATGTGCTGGCCGAACAGAGCATCGCTTTCGCCGCGAAGTTGCGTGCGGCAGGTGTGTCGGCGGATCTCGTGGAATATCCCGGCGCGACGCACAGTTTTCTCGAAGCCGTGTCCGTATCGGAACTCGCCGATCGGGCGATTACCGACGGTGCGGCCTGGTTGTCCAGGCTGTTCGTGTAGCGGTATCGATACTCGGTTGGGGTGGTCGACGGATTGTTCAGAGGCAGCCATGCGTATCCCGATCGGAAGCGAAGTTCAACCTTTGCAATGGCCTGAACTCGACGATGAAAGACCCTGCCGCGTAGGCATGGCGGACGGAAGAGGATGAGAGTGGATGCGACGGAGCGGCATCGAAAGTCCAGACATGGCAGAGGGGGATACAGTCCCCGCATCGTTTTCACACATTGCCCTTGGGGTGACCTATGATCGTTCGTGAATCGATTTTTCCGTCTCATCCTTGCCGGAGGAATCCGTTGTACGCCGGCATGCTGCTCGCCTTTCTCCTGCCCGTCGCGGCACATTCCGCCGCCACAGACCCGGCTGCCGACAACGACCAGAAGCAGGATGCGGCGCAACTCGAGAGCATCATCGTTTCCGCGCCCAATTACGTGCCGAAGGAAACCAACGGCGCGGCCAAGTCGAACGTGCCGCTGATCGAGACGCCGCAGTCGGTGACGGTGATCACGCGCGACCAGATCGACCTGCTCGACTGGCAGAACCTCAGCCAGGTCGTGCGCTACACATCGGGCATAATCGGCGAGAACTACGGCCCCGATCCGCGCTATGACTGGCTCACGCTGCGCGGCTTCTATCCGCCCGAATACATCGACGGCCTGCAGGCGCCGATTGGCTCGGTCAGCAGCGTCGGTGTCGATCTGTACGGCTTCCAGAACGTCGAAGTGCTCAAGGGCCCGTCGTCGACGCTGTACGGTTTGTCACCCCCGGGCGGTATCGTCAACCTGACCAGCCGCCGCCCCGAGGCGCAGTTCAGCGGCGAAGCGCAGGCGCAGTACGGCAGCTACGGCAACACCCAGCTTGCCGCCGATTTCACCGGCCCGCTCGATACGGATGGCCGCTTCCTCGGCCGCATCACCGCGCTGTGGTTCGACAAGGGCACGCAGGCCAACAACGTCGACACCGACCGCTACTACATCGCGCCGGCATTCACCTGGGTGATTTCGCCGGAGACGAACCTGACCTGGCTCAGCTATTTCCAGCACGACGACGTCTACGGCGACGGCGGCGGCTTCCTACCGATATACGGCGTCGACGCGCCGAATCCGCTCGGTCGCGTGCCGACGGGCACAAACTTGGGCGAACCCGACTACAACCATTTCGACCGCGACCAGTACGGCGTCGGCTACGACTTCAACCATAAGTTCAATGACGACTGGCGCTTCGAGCAGAACCTCAAGTACTTCTCGTCCGATGTAAAGATCAAGCAGATCTACGGTGCCGGTCTTGCCAGCAACGCCGATGGCTCGCTCAACTATGGTCTGGTCAACCGTTACAACTTCCCGTTCAACGAAAATGTCAAGTCGTTCAACATCGATTCGCGCGTCGAAGGCAAGATCGACAGCGGTTCTATCAAGCAGGATTTGCTGATCGGTCTCGACTACCGACGCTACACCGACAGTTCGGAATTCGGTTTCGCCGTTGCTCCGCCGCTCGATCTATTCCATCCCGTCTACGGCAACATCGGTACGCCGCCCACGACTCTGTACCCGTACGTCAACGAAGTGCAGAAACAGACCGGTCTCTACGTTCAGGACCAGATCAAGGTCGATCGCTGGGTAGTGACGCTCGGTGGCCGCGAGGACAACGTCGACACCACCAGTTCAAGCACGTCGTCGACCAACAAGAAGTTCACGTATCACGTCGGCCTCAACTACCTGTTCGACAGCGGCATCGCGCCGTACGTTTCGTATGCGACATCGTTCCTGCCGACGCCGGGCGCCGATTATCACGGCAACCTGTTCAAGCCGACCGAGGGCGGCCAGATCGAAGCTGGCATCAAATATCAGCCTTCGCTCGGGCCGGGCAAGAGCCTGCTGTTCACCGCGGCGACCTATGATCTGACCCAGAAGAACGTGCTGACCGCCGATCCGGCGCACTTGTTCTTCAGCGTGCAAACCGGCGAGGTCGAAGTCAAAGGCATTGAACTCGAGGCGGTCGCCCGCTTCAACGAAACCTGGAGCTTCAATGCGGCGTACACCTACACCGACTCGGAGGTGACCAAGGCCACCGATGCGAGCCTCGGCAAGAAACTAGTACAGGTGCCAAAGCAAATGCTCTCGGCGCTCGCCGACTATACACAGCAGGACGGGTCGCTCGCCGGCCTCGGCGCGAGCCTGGGCATGCGCTATGTCGGCAAGAGCTATGGCGATTCATTCAACCAGTTTCCCGCGCCGTCCGTTGTACTCTGGGACGCGACAGTTCACTACAATCTCGACAAATGGGTGATGCAGCTCAACATGGCGAATCTGCTCGATAAGGAATACCTGTCGCGGTGCTCGAGCACGGCGCAGTGCTTCTACGGCTTGCGCCGTGCGGCCAATTTCACGATTACGCGCAAGTTCTGAAGCCCACCGCATGAAGCTCGCCGCGTTGTTGCTGGTTTTCGCGCTTGGCGCGCCGCTGGCGCAAGCTGGTGCGCGCGACGACGAGGGAAAGTCCCACGTCGCGCGGGGACGCGGAGGGGCCGGGAACGCGCTGCCATGGAAGCGCGATCCGTTCCCCAGCACATACCGGCCCTTGCCGCGGCAGGACACGTTGATCGTAGGCGCCACCGTTCTCGACGGTGCGGGGCATCGTTTCGAACACGCGAACCTGCTGTTGCGCGACGGCAAGATCGTCGCGCTATCCACGCGAGCCATCCCGGAACCCGCGGGCGCCACAACGATCGATGCGAAGGGGCGCTGGGTGACGCCCGGCATCATCGACGTGCACTCGCATGATGGCGATTTTGCCGCGCCGTTCACCAGCCTCGACGCAGAGAACTCCGACGTCAGCGAGGGTAGCGATCCGATCACCCCGAATGTCTGGGCCGAGCACTCCATCGCGGTGCAGGACCCCTCGTTCGCCCGCGCCCGCGCGGGCGGCGTCACCACGCTGCAGATCCTGCCGGGATCGAGCAACCTGATCGGTGGCCGCAGCGTCGTGCTCAAGAACGTGCCGGCGACGACCGTGCAGGCGATGAAGTTTCCCGGCGCGCCCTACGGCGTCAAGTTCGCCTGCGGCGAGAATCCGAAGTACACCTACGGCGAAAAGGGCCGGTTCCCGTCGAGCCGCATGGGCAACGTCGCCGGCATGCGCGCGGCATTTATCGAAGCGGCCGAGTACCGGAGCAAATGGCTCGACTACGTCGCCGGCCACGGCAAGCGGCCCGACGACGACCTGAAGAAGGACACGCTTGCCGGCATCCTCGACGGCGACATCCGCACGCACTGGCATTGCTACCGCGCCGACGACATGGCGACGCTGTTCGACGTGGCCAAGGAAGCGCACTTCCATATCGACGCGTTCCACCATGCGGTCGAGGCGTACAAGATTCCGCAACTGTTCGTGGCCAACCATACCTGCGCCGTCGTCTGGTCGGACTGGTGGGGCTACAAGATGGAAGCGTTCGACGGCATCCGCGAGAACGCGGCCTTCGTCGACGCCGCCGGCGCCTGCGTCACGATGCATTCGGATTCGCCATGGCTCGGCCAGCGCCTGACCCTCGAAGCGGGCAAGGCGCTCGCCGCCGGCCGTCGCGCTGGCCTTGCGATCGCGCCCGAGCACGCGATCACCTGGGTCACGCTCAATCCGGCCAAGGTGCTCGGCCTCGACGCGCAGACGGGTTCGCTCGAAGCGGGCAAGAACGCCGACGTGGTGGTCTGGTCGGGCGATCCGTTCAGCGTCTACACCAAGGCCGACCAGGTCTTCATCGACGGCGCGCTGGTCTACGACCGGGCCGATCCCAAGCGTCAGCCGCGTTCGGATTTCGAACTCGGCGAGCCGAGCATGGCGAAGTGAACGGCGATGGCAATTAAGTATAAAATAGCCATAAATATACTCTTGCTCGCATCGTGCGCGCTGGCCGCGGCGGCTGCGGCAGCTGCCGAAACGATCGCCGTCGTCCATGCGCAGGCGTGGACGATGACCGGCGCGGACGGCGGCCGCATCGACGATGCGACGATCGTCATCCGCGACGGCGTCTATGATTCGGTCGTCGCCAAGGCGCCGCCGCCGGCGGGCGCGCGCGTGATCGACGCCGCGGGCCGCACGGTCACGCCGGGCCTGATGAACGCGGACACGCACCTCGGCCTCGTTGAAGTGGCCTCGCTCGAAGAGACGCGCGACTACGCGGCCAGCGGCGGCCCGCTCGGCGCGGCCTTCGACGTGGAGTACGCACTCAATCCGAATTCGCTGCTGCTGCCGGTCGCCCTGGCCGACGGACTCACGCGCGCGGCGACGAGCCCCACGGCGTCTTCGGACCCGGCGTTCCTCGGCATGGGCGCGGTGCTGCGCATACAGCCCGGCGCGGAAACCCTGGACCGCGCGAAAGCGGCCATGTACGCGAGCGTCGGCGGCCTCGAGATCAAACAAAACGGCGGATCGCGCAGCGCGCAGTGGCAGCTGATGCGCAACGCGTTCGCCGAGGCGAAGACCTACGCGCCGCCGAAGTCCGGCGCGGGCGCGCCGCGCGATCAGGTGCAGAACGTGCTCAACATCGCGGCGCTGCACGCGATGCTCGAAGCGCGCATGCCGCTCGCCGTGCGCGCCGCGCGCGAATCGGACATCCGCCAGGCGGTGGCGCTCGCCGACGACTATCGCCTGCCGCTGATCGTGCTCGGCGGCGCCGAAGCCTGGCGCTGCGCGGACCTGCTCGCGGCGCACAAGGCCGCCGTCGTGCTCGACCCCGAAGCCAACCTGCCGTGGACGTTCGACGAACTCGGTGCGCGCTCCGACAGCGCGGCGCTCCTCGCGCGCGCGGGCGTGACGATCGCGTTCAGCGTGTCGGGCAACACGATCTACCTCAGCCACAACGCCGGCGTCGCCGCGCGCGAAGGCGCGGGCCTGGCGGTCGCCGACGGACTGCCTTACGCGCAGGCGCTGCAGGCGCTGACGGTGAATCCCGCGCGCATCTTCGGCATCGCCGATCATTACGGCAGCATGGCGCGCGGCCTCGACGCCGACCTCGTCGTCTGGAACGGCGATCCGCTCGAGCCGGCGAGCGCGCCCGACGTCGTGTTCGTGCGCGGCGTGCAGGCATCGCGCATCACGCGCCAAACGCTGCTGCGCGACCGCTATGCGCCGCAGCATGCGCAGGATCGCTGGCCGCCCGCGTACCGTCCCTGACGCCTTCGCGATGCTGCCCGCGTCCTCGTCCACTACCAGAGCCAACCACCCATGGGCCTGAAACGTCTGCTTGTGCTCGCTGCGCTTTGCCTGGCCGCGGGCTTCGCGGCGGCCGAGAACGCGCTGCCGCTGGTGCCGGCGCGGCACGTCCGCTTCGATACCGACGAAGGCACCTGGATCTCGCTCGACGTCGCGCCCGACGGCCGCAGCATCGTGTTCGAGCTGCTTGGCGATCTGTACACGCTGCCGATCGGCGGCGGCGAGGCGAAGGCGATCACGCACGGCCTTGCGTTTGATTCGCAGCCGCGCTTTGCACCCGACGGCAAGCACATCGTTTTCGTCAGCGACCGCTCCGGCAACGAGAACGTCTGGATCGCCGATCCGGATGGTGCGCATGCACATCAGATTTCTCGCTACGACGACAACGCCGTGTTCACGTCGCCTGCGTGGTCCGCGGATGGGCGCGCGATTTTCGTCTCGATCTTCCATCCCGACCTGACCGCGTTCGAGCTGTACCGCTTCGCGCTCGACGGCGAGGGCAAAGGCGAGCGCATCACGCAAGGCAAGACCTACGATGCGCAGCCGAAGGACCAGCGCTACAGCGCGCTGGGCGCGGTCGCGGCACACGATGGGCGTACGCTTTACCTTGCCGGGTCCTACGGCACCTTCGAGGAGGACATGACGCTGCCGATATGGAGCATCGAACGGCGTGATCTCGCCAGCGGCGCCAGCGATATTGTCGCCACGAATCAAGGCAGCGCGATGCGACCGGCCTTGTCGCCCGACGGCAAAACGCTCGTGTATGCCGTGCGGGATCGCGGTCAGACCGGTTTGCGCGTGCGCGATCTCGGAAGCGGTGCCGATCGCGAACTGATCCGGGTCGCACAGCACGACGATCAGGAAGGCGAGGGATCGCGCGATCTCGTGCCGGGCTACGCGTTCACGCCCGACGGCCGCGCGCTGATCGCAGCCTATGCCGGCAAGATCCATCGCATCGAACTCGCCGGCGGCAGGGCGAATGTGATTCCGTTCCATGCCCATGTCGATGTCGACGTCGGCCCGTCGCTGCGCCAATCGTTCAAGAACGAGACCGGGCCGGTGAAGGCACGCCTCGTCCAGTTCCCGGCGCTGTCGCCGGACGGCAGCCGCGTGGCATTCTCGGCGCTCGGCCGCGTGTACACGATGGATCTCGCGCCGCACGCCGCGCCGCACGCGCTGACGCCGGCCGGCGTGGCGGCGTTCCAGCCGTCGTGGTCGCCCGACGGCAAATCCATCGTCTATGTCGATTGGAGCGCGAAGGATGCGGGAAACATCTGGCGTATTGACGCGGCGGGCGGCAAGCCGCAGACGCTGACTCACGAATCGTCGTATTACACGAATCCGGTTTTCACTCCGGACAGTTCGGCGATCGTCGCGCAGCGTTCGAGCAACGTCGATCGCATGCACACCTACATGGAATACGGCCCGTTGCGCCAGGCCGACCTGATCGCGCTGCCCGCACGCGGCGGCGAAGCGCGCGTGCTTGCGAGCGGGCGCATGGGCGGCGTGCCGCATTTCGGCGCCGGACGTGGCGAAGTCGACGTCGTGTTCGACGACGGCCTCGACGCGGTCAAGCTCGACGGTTCGGGGCGGCGCAAGCTCGTCTCCGTGACCGGCCCGGGTTTCTATTTCCAGGAGGGCCGCGTGCCGGTCGACGATCTGCGTATCAGCCCCGACGGGCGCTACGCGCTCGCGCAGATCGTCGAGCAGCTCTATCTGCTGCGCATGCCGGAGAAGCCGGGCGAGACGATCGACCTCGCAGCGCCGCCGGTCGCGCATCGCAAACTGACCGACGTCGGCGCGGATTTCTTCGGCTGGGCCGATGGCGGCAAGAGCGTGTTCTGGGCGGTCGGCTCGACGCTGTACAAGCAGCCGCTGGCGCAGATCGCGCTCGATCGCGTCGGCGAAAAAGGGCAGGGCGCATCGCCGCAGGCCGGCAAGGACGGTGTGGAAGCGTTCGCGATCGACGTCGAAGTGCCGCGCGACGTTCCGCACGGCACGCTCGTGCTGCGCGGTGCGACCGCGGTGACGATGCGCGGCGACGAGGTGATCGACGACGCCGACATCGTCGTCGTCGACGATCGCATCGCCGCGATCGGCAAGCGCGGCACGGTGGCGATTCCCGAACACGCCGCCGTGCGCGACGTGCACGGCAAGTTCATCGTGCCCGGATTCATCGACACGCACGACCATTGGGCCGAGGTGCGCCGCGGCGTGCTCGACATGCAGAACTGGAGCTTCCTGACCGATCTCGCCTACGGCAAGACCGCCGGGCTCGATCCCTCGCCGCTGTCGATCGACATGCTCGCCTACCAGGACCTGATCGATGCGGGACTGTCGCTCGGCCCGCGCGTCTACTCGACCGGACCGGCGATCTTTTCCTACAACGAGTTCACGAGCCTCGACCAGGTGCGCGCAGTGCTGTCGCGCTATCCCGACCATTTCCGCACGCGCAACCTCAAGGAATACCGCACCGGCAACCGGCGCGTGCGCGAATGGGTGGTCATGGCGGCGAAGGAACTCGGCATGCAGCCGACCTGCGAAGGCGCGCTCGACATGAAGCTCGACCTCACCCAGATCATCGACGGTTTCCCCGGCAACGAGCACGCGCTGACTGCGGCGCCGCTGTACAAGGATGTGATCGAGCTGCTCGCGCAGACGCGCGTAAGTTACACGACGACGCTGCAGATTTCGCACGGGGGACCGCCCGCGCAGAATTTCTACATCGAGCACGACCTGCCGCAGAACGATCCGAAGCTCGCGCATTTCTCGCCGCCGCTGCTCGCCGAAAAGAAATTCTCGCGGCGCCATTGGTACGCTCCCAGTGAATATTTCTTCGGCGCGATCGCGCAGGGCGCGGCGAGCGTGCAGCGCGCGGGCGGCCTCGTCGGCATCGGCGCGCACGGCGAGGTGCCCGGCTATGGCATCCATTGGGAGATGCAGGCGCACGCGGCCGGCGGCATGACGCCGCACGAAGTGCTGCACGCGGCGACGATCGGCTCGGCCGAGACGATCGGGCGGCAGGACGAGCTCGGCAGCCTCGACGCCGGCAAGTTCGCCGACCTCGTCGTGCTCGACAAGAATCCGCTCGACGACATCCGCAACGCGCTCGCGATCCGCTGGGTGATGAAGAACGGACGTCTCTACGACGCGGCGACGCTCGACGAACTCTATCCGCAGCCGCGCAAGTTGCCGCCGCAGTGGTTCACGCGGGAAAGAGAAGAGATCAAACTCGCGCAGGTACCCTGATTCGCTTTCCGGGCCGGCAGGCACCGTTGGCCAGCCGGTTCGGCTGGGCTCCGCTCGATTTCAATCCGGCAGACGAACTGCCTTCAACCAGGAGATTCCCATGACGCTTGCTAAAACCCTGCTTGCCCTCGCGGTTGTGTTGATGCCGATCGAGCCCACGTTCGCCGCGCAGAACGATTCGCGGATGATCGAGATCTACCACATCGCGCCCGGCAAGCACGTCGAGTTTCTCAAGCTGATCGCGCAATACGACGAAGCCAATCGCCAGGCGGGTTTGCCACCGCGCGAACTGTACGTACATTCGGATGGCGGATCGTGGGACTTTCTCCTGATCCAGAACGAGAACGCCGACCCAGCCAAGCAGGCGCTCGTCGACGCGGCGCTGAAGAAACTCGGCGCGCCGACCGGCGCCAAATTCTGGGTCGCGATTCGCCAAGCCATCAGTGAGCACAGCGACACGGTCGCGACAGGGCCGACCACCGCCGGCGATTGGCTTAAGAAACTCGAAAACTGACGCAGCCCGCACGCGTCTGCTTCAATCGCAATCAGTGCTTCGAGACGGGCAGTGACGGGTAGCTGCCGGTAGGGCTGGTCGCGCACACTGCACGGCAATTTCGTCCCGCTTCGATGGTTGCCGTGGATGTGCATTCGCGTTGATGCACATGGTCGAGCCCTCGCACGAAGCAGTTCGCAGCGATGGCTTCCAGGCGTGCTGGTCTATAATGAAAACGTGAGATTCCTCTTCGTCTGCCTCGGCAACATCTGCCGCTCGCCCGTGGTCGAGGTGGTGGCGCGGGTACGCTTCGCGCGCGCGGGGCTCGATATCGAGGTCGACTCGGCCGGTACGGGCGGCTGGCATGCGGGCAATGCGGCCGATCCGCGCTCGTGCGCGAGCGCGCTGGCACGCGGCTACGATCTGTCCGCGCATCGCGCGCGCCGGGTGGCCGCCGATGACTTCGAGCGCTTCGACAAGCTGTTGGTCATGGATCGCATGAACCTGCGTGATCTGACGCGCGTGGCGCCGGGCGAGGAGCACGACCGGATCGCGATGTTCCTGCCGTGGGCCGGACTCGCCGATCCGCATGACCTGCCCGATCCGTACTACGGGCAGGAGCGGGACTTCGACACTGTCGTCACCCTCGCCGAGCGCGGTGTGGACGGATTGATTCGGCGCGTTTCAGCCCTCATCCAGGATGGGGGAGATCACCGGGCGGCCATCCGCGGCCGCGCCTCGCAATGAATCAGGAATCGAATATCTCATTCGATGGCAAGGAGTTCGTGCGCACGCTGACCAGTTCGCCTGGCGTGTACCGCATGTTCGACGCGCGCGGCGAGTTGCTCTATGTCGGCAAGGCCGGCAACCTGAAGAAGCGCGTCGGCAGTTATTTTCTCAAGCCACGCCTCGAGCCGCGCATCATGTCGATGATCTCGCAGATCGCGCGCATGGAGACGACGCTGACGCGTACCGAAGGCGAGGCGCTGCTGCTCGAAGCGCAGTTGATCAAGTCGCTCAAACCGCGCTAC
Source organism: Rudaea sp. (assembly GCF_057139185.1). NCBI lineage: Bacteria > Pseudomonadati > Pseudomonadota > Gammaproteobacteria > Lysobacterales > Rhodanobacteraceae > Rudaea > Rudaea sp. The sequence goes on from NZ_DBNHDN010000006.1 coordinate 73,715, forward strand.
AACATCCTGCTGCGCGACGACAAAAGCTATCCGTACATCTATCTGTCCGAGGGAGAGGATTTCCCGCGGATGGCATTCCATCGCGGCGCGAAAGCGGGCAAGGGCAAATACTTCGGCCCGTTTCCCAGCGCGTGGGCGGTGCGCGAGAGCCTCAACCACATGCAGAAGATCTTTCTCGTGCGTCAGTGCGAGGACAGCTACTTCCGCAACCGCTCGCGGCCGTGTCTGCAATACCAGATCGGCCGTTGCAGCGCGCCCTGCGTCGGCCTCATCGGCAAGGACGAATACCGCGAAGGCGTGCGCCACGCGGCGATGTTTCTCGACGGCAAGAGCGATGCGGTGATCGGCGAGTTGGTCGGCGCGATGGAAAGCGCGAGCCGCGCGCTCGAATTCGAAAGAGCAGCGAAGGTGCGCGACCAGGTATCGACGCTGAAGCGCCTTCTGGCGAAGAACTACGTGCAGGGCGCCAGCGCCGATCTCGACGCGATCGCCTGCCGCATCGACGGCGGCGTCGCCTGCGTGTCGGTGATGTATTTTCGCGGCGGCGTCAACCTCGGTTCACGTGATTTTTTCCCGAAGCTGCCGCATGATGCCGAAGTTGCCGACGTGCTGACTTCGTTCATCGCCCAGTACTACGTCGACAAGCCGGTGCCGCGCGAATTGCTCGTTGAACAGGCGCTGCCCGACGCCGAACTGCTGGCGCAGGCGTTCGCCGAGCGGGCGGGGCATGAGATCGCGATCAAGCACAGCGTCCGCGCCGAACGCGCGCGTTTCCTCGAACTGGCGGCGAAGAACGCGGAAGGCGCGCTGGCTGCGCGCCTGGCGAGCAACGAGACGCAGCGCGAACGCTTCGAATCGCTGCGCGATCTGCTTGGTCTCGACGAAGTGCCGCAGCGTCTGGAATGTTTCGATATCAGCCACACGATGGGCGAGGCGACAGTGGCGTCCTGCGTCGTCTACGGGCCGGAAGGGCCGATCAAGGCGCAGTACCGCCGTTACAACATCGCCGGCATCGAGCCGGGTGACGACTACGCGGCGATGAGGCAGGCGCTGGAGCGGCGTTTTCGACGCGGCGCCGCAGAGCCCTCTCCCACGGATGCTTCGCCCGGGGGAGAGGGGGAGAAACTGAATTTTCCCGACATTCTCCTGATCGACGGTGGCAAGGGCCAGGTGCGACAGGCACTCGACGTGCTCGCCGATCTCGCTATCGCGGAGGTGCTCGTCGTCGGCGTGGCCAAAGGCGTCGAGCGCAGGGCGGGGCACGAGACGCTGATCCTCGGTGCCAGCGGCAAAACCCTGTGGCCGGGCCCCGAATCGCCTGCGCTGCACCTGATCCAGAGCGTGCGCGACGAGGCGCACCGCTTCGCGATCACGGGCCATCGCAAGCAGCGCCAGAAGGCCCGCGACACGAGCCGGCTCGAAGACATCGCCGGCATCGGCGCCAAGCGCCGCGCGGCCCTGCTCAAGCATTTCGGCGGCCTGCCCGGCGTCGTCAACGCCGGCGTCGAGGAGATCGCCCGGGTCAAAGGCATGAGCCGCGAGCTGGCTGAGAAAATCTACGCGTTGTTCCACGGCTGAACTCGCGTTGCTTTCCTGTGTCACACTGCGGCAAATCGAAATCCACCGCGATATCCACGCAATGCATCTGACCTGGCCGACCATCCTCACCCTGTTCCGCATCGCGCTGCTGCCGGTGATGGTTGTCGTGTTCTACATTCCTTTCCGTGGCGCGAACGTCACCGCCGCGCTGATCTTCCTGCTCGCCGCGATCACTGACTGGCTCGACGGCTACATCGCCAGGCGCTACAACATGTGGTCGGCATTCGGCGCGTTTCTCGACCCGGTCGCGGACAAGCTCATGGTCGCGGTGACCCTGTTCCTGCTTGTGCAGGAAAACCCGACTCCGCTGCTTGCGGTAACCAGCGCGGTCATCGTCGGCCGCGAGATCACGATCTCGGCGCTGCGCGAATGGATGGCGGAGATCGGGGAGCGCACGCGCGTCAGCGTCGCCATGCTCGGCAAGATCAAGACGGTGATGCAGATCATCGCGATCGAGGTGCTGCTCTACCAGCACGACCTCGAGGGCCTGCGTCTGTTCCATGTCGGCGAAACCCTGCTGGTGATCGCCGCGGCGATGACGATCTGGTCGGCGTTCGAATACCTGCGCGCGGCCTGGCCGGCGTTGCGCAACCGGATCTGATGCGCTGGGTGGAAACTTTGCTGCCAGTGGTTGACATGGGGCGCGTAAAACGGCATCATTTTGGGCTCGCGCGGGAATAGCTCAGTTGGTAGAGCACGACCTTGCCAAGGTCGGGGTCGCGAGTTCGAGTCTCGTTTCCCGCTCCAGCATTTGTGTATTTTCGCGATCGTCCCTGATCGCGAGGATCAAAAAAGCGACCATCCCAGGTCGCACTTTTCAATACAGAACCTCGGCAAACCGAGGTTTTGTTTTTTCCGGGATACGTTGCTACGCTTCCGGAAGCCATCATGCAGAGGCGGGGTGGCAGAGTGGTCATGCAGCGGCCTGCAAAGCCGTGTACGCCGGTTCGATTCCGACCCTCGCCTCCAACATCGGATAACCAGAAATCATGCGACACCACTAAAACCGCGCTACGACGCGGTTTTTTGTTGCTCGAAGGTAACACCTGTTCCTTATAGATCACTTGTCGTCATCCAATTCTGGCGGTAACAGCTCCTGTTCGGGATCGGAGTTGCCGCCATGCTGACACCTTCAGCAGTCCGGAACGCCAAACCGCAAGCCGCGCCGTACAAGCTCCGCGACGAACGTGGCATGTACCTGCTTGTGCAGCCGAACGATTCACGCTGGTGGCGCGTGGACCATCGCCGCCCAGGCACGGGCAAACGCAACACGCTTTCGCTCGGCACCTTTCCAGACGTGATGTTGAAGCGCGCTCGTGAGAAGCGCGACGAGGCACGAAAGCTACTGGCTGACGGCATCGACCCCGGCGAGAGTCGCAAGGCATCGCAGCGCGCGGCCGAAGTGCGTGCAGCGAACAGTTTCGAAGCCGTCGCCGCGGAGTGGCTGGACACCATGCGGAGCGAGTGGGTCGATGACCACACGCGGAAGATTCGCGCGTGGTTGGAGCAGCACGTGAATCCGACCATCGGCGCCGTGTCGATCGCGGAGCTCGGGTCGCCGGACATCCTCGTCATGCTCCGCAAGCTGGTGACGCGCGGCACGCTCAACAGGGCGGGCCGTGTGCGCGAGATGGTCAGCGCTGCGTTCCGTTACGCCAGGCGCAGGTTGATGGACCACGCGCAAGGTCCTCGTGCACCGCGTATCGATCACGATGGAAGCGGACTTCTGTATTGCGACCGTCGAGGAAGCCATCGCCAAATACGACAGGCCGGAGACTCGCTCCAGAGTAGCGCAAGAGTGCTCGCACATCGGTGGCTTAGCTTCGCTACGGGGCGAGCATGACGGCGCAGGCTGGGTCTGTTACCCTTTTGCGCCCTTCGATGCCGACGAGGGGCGAGAGATTTCAGGGTGGTCGCGAACGGATGGTGGTAGGTTTGGCGGTAAGTCGAAAACGTGTAGTTGCGAGAACCGCGCAGTGATGCGAAAAACCTGAAAGAATTCGATTCCGACCCTCCCGTGTTTGTGCGCTCGCCCCTGACCGCGAAGATCACGAAATGGCCCGCCATGGCGTGTATCCCCGGCGCGCCTTGCGCGCAATGCGGTATTCTTTCGCTACGAAGCAGATCGGTACGGCCCGCAAGGCCCGGATGGCGAAATCGGTAGACGCAGCGGACTTAAAATCCGCCGGACTCAAAAGGTTCGTGCCGGTTCGATTCCGGCTCCGGGCACCACGCCAGTCCGCTCATCGCTGGATTGCCGATCCAGAACAGCCATCCCGCGCGCCGGGAAAGGCTCGCGCGATGGCTGCCATGGCATCGCGCGACGGTGCTCAGTTGACTGGCTCGAGGTCCACTTCGAAAGTCGAATTGCGGCCCATGCCCAACTGGTGCGCGGCGGCGACGGACAGGTCGATGACGCGGCCCTTCTGCACCGGACCGCGGTCGTTGACGCGTACGACGACGGTTTTGCCGTTCTTCTTGTTGGTCACCTTGACCTTGGTGCCGAACGCATAGCTCGGATTGGCTGCGGTCAGCGCATCGCGGTTGTAGCGTTCGCCGCTGGCGGTGCGGTGGCCGTTGAGGCGATCGCTGTAGACCGCCGCGAGGCCGTGCTGGCTTGCGTCCGTCGATGCCGTCTGATGCGTGTCGGCGGGCGCGGGTTTCGTCTGCGCCGACGCCACTGCGGAAACACCGACCGCGATCGCAGCGGCGGACACCCTGACCCACAACGCCTTCGAAACTTGCATGTTTCACTCCTTGTGCTTGGGGGAAATGCCGGCTCGACGGCATCCTACCGCAGCAGCGGCAAGGTGCCAAACGGTCCGCATTTCTGCTGCGCGGGCGGCACGGCGCTTGCCGCGGTGCCGGCCGCGAGCCTTTGCGAACGACGCTCTCAGGAGTTCGCTTCGACCTGATCGAGGCTGGTCTTGTCGCCCTTGGGCCGTGGTGCATCGAGCACGCTGCCGGTGACGAGGTAGTAGATCGACTCGGCGATGTTGGTGACGTGATCGCCGATGCGCTCGACGTTCTTGGCGATGAACATCAAGTGCATGCCGATCGCGACGTTGCGCGGATCGGCCTTCATGTAGTCGATCAGGCGGCGCGAGAGCCCGGTGTAGGTGTCGTCGATCTGCTCGTCGCAGGCCCAGACCGTGACCGCTTTTTCCTGGTTGCGTTCGCCGAATGCGGCGACGACGTCGGCAAGCTGCCTTGATGCCAATTCGCCGAGTTCGCCGATTTCGATCAGCCATTGTTCGGGCGAGTGCGCATTGAGCGCGATTACGCGCTTGCAGATGTTCGCCGAGAAATCGCAGATGCGTTCGAGTTCGACGACGACACGCAGGGTCGATATCACCTCGCGCAGGTCGCGCGCGATCGGCTGGCGCAGCGCGAGCACGCGGATAGCGCGCGCCTCGATGTCGCGTTCGAGCGCATCGACGTCGATGTCGTCGCGGATCACGCACGCGGCGGCTTCCACGTCGCGCTTGCGCAGGGCAGTCATCGTCGCTACGAACTGGGTCTGCGCCGATTCGCCCATGCGCGCGATCGCGGCGTTGAGCTGGGAAAGTTCGTCGTCGAAACTCTTTACGATATGGTCGGACATGGGATCAGCCGTAGCGCCCTGTGATGTAGTCTTCGGTCATTTTCTTCGTCGGGTTCTCGAAGATCGTGGTCGTGTCGCCGAACTCGATCAGTTCGCCCAGGTACATGAAGGCAGTGTAGTCGGAGACGCGCGAGGCCTGCTGCATGTTGTGGGTGACGATCGCGATCGTGTAGCGTTCCTTCAATTCTTCGACGAGCTGCTCGATCTTGCCGGTCGCGATCGGATCGAGCGCTGAAGTCGGTTCGTCGAGCAGGACCACCTCCGGCTTCAACGCGACCGCGCGCGCGATGCACAGGCGCTGCTGCTGGCCGCCGGACAGGCCGAGCGCGCTGCCGTTGAGCTTCGACTTCACTTCGTCCCAGAGCGCCCCCTGGCGCAGCGCTTCCTCGACGCGCACGTCCATGTCGGCCTTCGACAGTTTCTCGTAGTGGCGGATCGCGTAGGCGACGTTGTCGTAGATCGACATCGGGAACGGCACCGGCTTCTGGAACACCATGCCGACCTTGCTGCGCAGGCGGTTGAGCGGGTACTTCGGGTCGAGGATGTTGTCGCCGTCGAGCAGCACCTGGCCCCTGGCTTCGAGTTTCGGGTAGATCGAATAGATGCGGTTGAAGATGCGCAGCAGCGTCGACTTGCCGCAGCCCGACGGGCCGATCAGCGCGGTCACTTTCTTTTCCGCGATGTCGAGGTTGACGTTCCTCAGTGCGTGGAACTTGTCGTAGTAGAAGTCGAGGCCCTTTGCGGACATCTTCGGCGTCGAGGCGACTGCCGCCGCTTTCGCGTCGGCGCCGGGCGGCGCTGCGATCAGCGAAACCGTGCTCGCCGTCGCGAGCGGAATGTTCGGGTTAGTCATTGGACACCTTGTTGCGCAACAGGATCGCGCGGGAGATCAGGCTCAAAGCGAGCACGAACAGCGTGACGACCAGCGCACCGGCCCAGGCCAGCGACTTCCAGCCGGCGTCGGCGCTCATCGCGAATTTGTAGATCACCACCGGTACCGAGGCCATCGGCTGGGCCACGTTGGTGCTCCAGAACTGGTTGTCGAAGGCGGTGAACAGCAGCGGCGCGGTCTCGCCCGAGATGCGCGCGAGTGCGAGCAGCACGCCGGTGACGATGCCGGGCAGGGCGGCGCGGTAGAGCACCTGCACCGTCACTTTCCATTGCGGCACGCCGAGCGAAAGCCCGGCTTCGCGCATCGCGCTCGGCACGAGCTTGAGCATTTCGTCGGTGGTGCGCACGACCACGGGCAGCACGATCAGGGCCAGGGCGAGCGCGCCCGAGAACGCAGAGTAGTGGCCGACCTGCTTGACCACGACGGTGTAGACGAACATGCCGAGCACGATCGACGGCGCCGACAGCAGGATGTCGTTGAAGAAGCGGATCGCCTCGCCGAGGCGCGACTTCTTCGCGTATTCGGCGAGGTAGGTGCCGGCGGCGATGCCGATCGGCGCACCGATCAGGATCGCGAGCAGGCAGATCATCGCACTGCCGGCGAAGGCGTTGAGCAGTCCGCCTTCGTCGCCGGGCGGCGGCGTCATCATCGTGAACAGCTTGCCGTTGAGCGAGGCGATGCCGGTGGTGAACGTGGTCCACAGGATCCAGGCGAGCCAGAACAGGCCGAAACCGGTCGACAGCGTGGCGAAGACGAGGCCGACGCCGTTGACGATGCGACGGCGGAAATAGAGGCGGTCGGCGACCGCCTGGCGTGCGGCATCGCTCATTTGCCTTCCTTCTTTTCCATCTGGCGCAGCATCAACTTGGCGATCGCAAGCACGATGAAGGTGACGACGAAGAGCAGGAAGGCCAGCGCGATCAGGGATGCACGAAAGATTTCCGAATCGGCCTCGGCGAATTCGTTGGCGATTGTCGCCGCGATCGAGTTGCCCGGTTCGAGCAGCGACAGCGACAGACGATGCACGTTGCCGAGCACGAAGGTCACCGCCATCGTCTCGCCGAGCGCACGGCCGAGGCCTAGGAAGATGCCGCCGATCACCGCGGTGCGCGTGTACGGCAGAACGATGTCCCAGGCCACTTCCCAGGTCGTCGAGCCGAGCGCGTAGGCGGATTCCTTGAGCCGCGTCGGCACGGTGAGGAACACCTCGCGCATGACCGAGGAGATGAACGGGATGACCATGATCGCGAGCACGATGCCCGCGGTGAGCATGCCGAGGCCGATGCTGTACTGCGTGCCGCTGAACAGCGCGCCGACTACAGGCCAGCCACTGAGGTGTTCGTTGAGCCAGGGATTCAGATGTCTTCCCATGATCGGCACGAACACGAACAGGCCCCACATGCCGTAGATGATCGAGGGGATGCCTGCGAGCAGCTCGATCGCCGCGGCGACCGGCGTGCGCAGCCAGGGCGGTGCGATCTCGGTGAGGTAGAGCGCGATGCCGAAGCTCACGGGCACCGCGATGATCAAAGCGATCGCTGCCGTTACCAGCGTGCCGTAGACCGGTGCGAGCGCGCCGAATTGCTTGCCGACCGTGTCCCAGTCGGAGGAAACGACGAACTTGAAACCGAAGGTTGCGAACGCCTCGCGCCCGCCCCAGAGCGTGGTCAGGGCGACGCCGGCAAGAGTGGCGAGGACGAAGATGCCGGCGCCGGCGACGATGCGGCGGAACAGGCGATCGGCGAAGCCGTCGCGGCGCGCGCGCGTCTCGTCGCTCTGCGGGACGGCGATGGATTCGGCGCTCGCGGCCATGACCATGATCGATTCCGGAAAACTCTTTGTGCTGCTGTCGAAAAAAAGACGCCCCTCGCGAACGAATCCGCGAGGGGCGGGAGGGAGACTACAGTTTGACTTCTGCCTTCCAGTAGGCCTCGATCTGCGCGACCAGCGCGGCCGGCAGCGGCACGTAGTCGAGCGCTTCTGCGGCCTTGCCGCCTTCGGTGTAGGCGTACTTGAAGTAGTCGATCACGGCCTTGGAGCGGGCCGCGTCCTTCGGCGTCTTGTAGATCAGCGCGAACGCGGTCGCGGTGATCGGCCAGGAATCATCGCCCGGCGCGTTGGTGATCACCAGTTGGAAGTCCTTGGCGCTCTTCCAGTCCGCGTGCGAGGCGGCGGCGGCGAAGCTGGCAAGGTTCGGGGTGACGAACTTGCCGGCCGCATTCTGCACCTGGGTGTAGGCCATCTTGTTCTGCAGCGCATAGGCGAGTTCGACGTAGCCGATCGAGCCGTTGATCTGCTGCACGTAGGCGGCGACGCCCGCGTTGCCCTTGCCACCGACGCCAACCGGCCACTGCACCGAGGTGCCTTCGCCGACCTTGGCCTTCCATTCCGGGCTGACCTTGGACAGGTAGTTGGTGTAGTTGAACGTGGTGCCCGAGCCGTCCGAGCGCGACACGACCTGGATCGCCGCGTCCGGCAACTTGATGCCGGCGTTGTTCGCAGCCAGCGCCGGATCGTTCCACTTCTTGATCTTGCCGAGATAGATGTCGCCGAGCTGGGCGCCGGTCAGCTTGATCTCGCCGGCCTTGACGCCTTCGATGTTGACCACCGGCACGACGCCGCCGATCACGATCGGGAACTGGCCCAGGCCTGCGGCCGCGAGCTCTTCCGGCGACAGCGGCTTGTCCGAGGCGCCGAAGTCGATGGTCGCGGCCTTGATCTGGGCGATGCCCGCGCCCGAACCGCCGCCACCGTAGTTGATGTGGCTACCGGTCTTCTCGGCGTAGCTCGCCGACCACTTGGCGACGATCGGCTGGACGAAGGTCGAACCGGCGCCGGTGACATCGACGGCATGGGCCGAACCCGCGAACAGCGCGGCGGCGACGGCAAACGCGGTGAGGGAATGACGAATGCTGTGGAACATGAAAACCTCCGTAGGTGGAAATTCTTGCGGAGGCGCGGACGACGTATCCCGCGCCGCTCCTGGGTGCCGCAGGCTACGCGGGGGACTTGAAAGTTTTATGACAGGCGCGGGGCGGGGGTCGAGGGGCAAGGGCCGGGATGGCGGAAACCTCCGGATCGGGTGGCTTTTCTGCCCTCGACCCCCGGCCCCGAGCCCAAGCGTGCAACAAAACGGTAAACTTGCCGCCGGCCAGGCAGGGATCCGTTCACATGTTTTCGTTACAGACCATCTTCGGCAAGGGCGACAAGTTCTACGGCCTGCTCGAGGCCAGCGCTGACGCCGCGCGCCAGAGCGCGCGCGCGCTGATCGCGCTGTCCCGGCAGAAAACGCCGAATCCTTCGCTCGACGAGTTCCGCCTCGCGCGCCGGCGCGAGAAGCAGATTTTCAACGACATCAGCGCCGAGTTGGTCAATACCTTCGTCACCGCGCTCGAACGCGAGGACATCGAGGCGCTGTCTGCGGCGCTGTACAAGATTCCGAAGACGGTGGAGAAGTTCGCCGAGCGCTACGCGCTGTTCGCCGCCCAGCTCATGGACGTCGATTTCGGCTCGCGTGCGGTCATGCTCGAAAAGGGTTGCGACGTCATCGCCGAGATGGTGGGCCTGCTGCGCAAGGGCATGCCGCTGGACAAGATGAAGGAACTCAACGATCGCATGCAGGCGATCGAAGGCGAGGCCGACCGACTGATCCTCGACCTCTACCGCGACCTGTTCACCAAGGAAAACGACGTCGCCCGCCTGCTGCTGCGCAAGGATCTGTTCGAGCTGCTGGAAAAGGCCATCGATCGCTGCCGCGACGCGGGCAATGTGATCTACGCCATCGCACTGAAGAATTCCTGAGCGGCGAGAGGCTTGTGAGCGCAACAGCGGCGAGCGGTGAGTGGAAAGAGCGGGCATCGCGGCCTCTGTGTTTTTTCTGCTCGCCGCCCACCGCCCACTGCCCGCTCTTCACCCAGGAAACTGCCGCGTGACCCTGACCCTTGTTCTCGCCGTCGTCCTCGTTGCCCTCGTTTTCGAGTACATCAATGGTTTCCACGACACGGCGAATTCGATCGCGACCGTGGTTGCGACCAAGGTACTCAGTCCTGGCCAGGCCGTGCTGCTCGCCGCGGCGACCAACCTGGTCGGTGCGCTCTGGGGCACGGCCGTGGCCAAGACGATCTCGTCGGGGTTGATCGACTCGCATATCGTCAACGTCACGCCGGAACTGTTGATCTGCGCGCTGCTCGGCGCGACGGTGTGGGACCTGATCACCTGGTGGTGGGGGCTGCCGTCGAGCTCGTCGCACGCGCTGGTTGGCGGCCTTTGCGGCGCCGCGCTCGCCGGCGCGCACAACAACTGGCATGCGTTGATCTGGAGCCAGGCCGGCACGCACTGGTGGGACGGCAAGGGCCTGTGGCCGAAAGTGATCCTGCCGATGATCACTTCGCCGCTCGGCGGCTTCGTTCTCGGCGTCGTCGTCATGGGTCTGCTGTTCGCGCTGATCTCCTGGCTGGGATCGCGTGCGAGCCCGTTGATCAATCAGTTCGGCAAGCCGAAGTTCGTCAACGCCTTCTTCGGCAAGGCGCAGATCGTCTCGGCCAGCGCGATGGGTCTCTCGCACGGCATGAACGATGCGCAGAAGACGATGGGTATCATCGCGCTCGCGCTCGCCGGGGCGACGAGCGCGGGTTCGCTCGATCAACTGCCCTGGTTCCTGCACTTCCTGCGCGTCGAGCAGGATGCTGCGAAGTCGTTCGAGATCGCGCTGTGGATCAAGCTCGTCTGCGCACTGACCATGGCCGCAGGCACGGCGGCCGGTGGCTGGCGCATCATCAAGACGCTCGGCCACAAGATGGTCAAGCTGCATCCGATCAACGGCTTCGCCGCGGAAACCAGTTCGGCCGCGGTCATCATCGCCGCGTCCACGGTCGGCATCCCGGTTTCGACCACGCACAACATCTCCGCTGCGATCATGGGCGTCGGCGTCGCCAAGAATCCGCGCGCGATCAAGTGGACGATCGTCGAACGCATGGTCTGGGCCTGGCTGCTGACGATTCCGATCGCGGGGGCGATTGCCTATCTGCTCGTGCGACTCGTCGAAGCACTGTTCGCGTAGACGCGCGTTCGTCACGCTTGGCTTTTGCCGTTGCCCGTCATTCCGGCGAAAGCCGGAATCCGGTGTCTTTGCTGTGGCTCCTGATTTTTCACTCGAGTCCCTTTGCTTTTCCGCGCGCATCCAGCGCACGGGCCACTTTATTTTTCTCCAGCGACGAAAAAGTAACCAAAAAAAAGACGCCGCTCCGGATGCCGCGCTCTCCACGCTACGCGCTGCGGGTGCGCGAGGGCATGCAGGGGTTCGCTCGACGCGCGCCTCAACCCGTGCCACTTCGCGCGCGTGCATCGGCCTGCGATCGTCAACGTCGGTCGCATCGCGGCGATCCATCCCTGGTTAAACGGCCGCCACGTGTTCGTGCTGAGCATGGGGCAGCAGTTGCGCTGCGCCGCCACCGGCACGAGGCGTTCCTGCGCCTGACCGGCCGGCGTGGCGGTGGCTGGCGGCCTACAGCGCGTCGCCGCCCTGCGAGATCGCCTGCTCGAGCTTGTCGCCGAGCGGGCCGAGTTCGGCCACGAGGCGGTCGATTTCCCTGGCGGTGAGCAATTCGTAGGGACGATTCTCGCACAGGTGCAGGTACGGCGAGCCGTCGAGATCGCTGACCGCGAGGTAGCCCAGACGTTGCTCCCAGTTGAAGCGCAGGCAGCGGCGCGCGTCCATGCCCGTGAGCGGGCCGATCGGCGTAGACACGCGCAAATAGGTGCGCCCGGCCTCGTCGTTGAGTTCCGCGAGATACAGGCCCTGGTGGCGCTTGCCGCGTTCGAGTGCGACGTCGAAGCAGATCAGGTACGGATCGTTGATGCGCAGCGGATGCTTCGCCGCGATGTACGCGCGGATTTCCTCGAACGAATGCATGGGGTCTCTCCGGTGGACGGCGCATATGCTAACGTGCCGCGGCAACGAAGTGGAGCGTCATGGCAAAAGCGAAATCCGCCGCGAAGCAGGCAGCCGGTACGGGCGTCAAGCCCGAACATGCCGCGATCGTGCGCGCGATTGCGGCAATTCCCCGTGGCCGCGTCGCCAGCTACGGCGAGATCGCCGCGCGCGCGAACCTGCCGCGGCACGCGCGTCTGGTCGGACGCGTACTCGGCGACGCCGGCGCCGAGGCGAAATTGCCCTGGCATCGCGTGCTGCGCGCCGACGGCCGCTTCGCGTTTGCGCCCGGCAGCCGTGCGTTCCGCGAACAGCGCGCGCGCCTGATGAAGGAGGGCGTGACGGTCAAGGCCGGCCGCGTCGATCTTGCCTTGTTCGGCTGGCAGCGCAATCTCGACGCCGAAATCTGGCGCTTCTGAATCCCCCGCAAAGACAACGATCCAATGCAGAACATTCCCCCCGTCACCCGCGCGTTGCTGATCGCCAACGTGCTGATCTTCCTCCTGCAACAGATGGCCGGCGACTGGCTGATCGCGCAATTCGCGCTGTGGCCGCTCGACGGTTCGCGTCTGTTCGAGCTGGGTGACGGCAGCGTGCTGCGCGTCGCCTTCGCACCGTGGCAAGTGGTCAGCTACGCCTTCCTGCACGGCGGCATCACGCATATCGCGTTCAACATGCTCGCGCTGTGGATGTTCGGCGGCCCGGTTGAGCAGGCACTGGGTTCGCGCAGGTATACTTTTTTCTACTTTGTCTGCGTGATCGGCGCGGCGTTCGCGCAACTGGCGACGATCCACTACTTCAAGCCCGGCGACTTCTATCCGACGCTCGGCGCATCGGGCGGCGTGTTCGGTATCATGCTCGCCTACGCGATGATCTATCCTTCGGCACGCATCATCATGATCTTCTTCCCGGTGCCGATTCCGGCGCCGATCGCCGTACTCGGCTACATGGCGGTCGAGCTGGTGCTCGGCGTCACCGGCACGCAGGAGGGCGTCGCCCACTTCGCCCATCTCGGCGGTGCGGCGGCGGGCTTCGTGCTGCTGCGCTGGTGGCGCGCACAAGCGTTGCGCCGGCGCGGTTGACGAATGACTCAATCCTCACGCCGATGCATGCGCGCGCGCAATTGCATTGGCTGTCGTGCCGGTTCGTTAGGTAATCGTTAGCCGTGCACGAACTGAATTTTTCGTGTGCGGAAACGCATGCGAGTGCAGGAAAAAACGTGTATGGTGCGGGTGCGTCGGGTCTTGAGACCCGCATCGCATTTTCCCACCAGGGCAGGAGGACATATCGCTCATGAGCAACGATCCGAAAGCGGACTTTTCCGACGTCAACAGTGAAGTGAAGGTCAACATGACGCCGACGCCGAGCGCGGCATCGACGGCAGGCTCCGCTCCTTCGAGCCAGACCTATACGGTCGTCGGCGGCGACAGCTTGTCGAAGATCGCGAAACATTTCTATGGCGACGCCAATCAATGGAAGAAGATCTTCGACGCCAATACCGACAAGATCAAGAATCCCGACCTGATCCATCCCGGACAGGTGCTCACGATTCCCGCGGCGCCCACCTCGGCCAAGGCGACAGCCTGATCGCGGTACATGCGCGGCAAACGGCACCTCCAAAAACCGTAGCGCGTGAAGAGCCGGTCCTGCCTGGAGCAGGGCGGGTTGCCGGCGCGCAGCGGTTATCGAGGTGAGCAAACTTGAATCCATACGAAAGAGGGTATCCATGAACAAGCTCAGCAAACGCATCCCGTTGACCATCGTTCTGGCCGGCGCCGTCGCGCTGGCGGCTTGCGGCAAGAAAGAGGCGCCGGCACCCGCGCCTGCACCGGCTCCCGCGGCCGCCGCACCCGCTCCTGCTCCCGCCCCGGCGCCCGCCGCGCCGGCACAGGTCAATTCGGTCGTGCTCGGCAACGCCGTCGATGCGAGCGGCAAGATCAGCGCGCCGGTCGGCAGCTTCGCCACCAAGGACACGATCTACGCGACAGTCGCATTGACGACGACGGTGCCGAACCTGGCGGTCAACCTGCGCTGGAAGTTCCAGGATGGCCAGACGGTTGCCGACAACGCCAAGACGATCGCCGAGCCGAGCACCGGCACGATCGACGACAAGTTGACCAAGGCGTCGGGCTGGCCGGTCGGCAACTACACGCTCGAAGTCGTCTCCGACGGAAAGACGCTGTCGACGACGTCGTTCCAGGTCAAGTAGGTTCAGTCGCCTCTCCGCACAAAAAAAGGGCGCGAGAAATCGCGCCCTTTTTTTTTGTCTTCTGCCCGCGGTGGGGTGGGGACGAAGTGCTACCAGATCTTCACCTGCGCCTCGCCCGCGCGCACCATCGCATCGCCGGTCTTGCACGAGAACGCCTGCGCGAACGCGGGCATGTTCGAAGGTGCGGCGATCGCGCGGAACTGGCCCGGCGCGTGCGGGTCGGTGTTGAGATTGACCTTGGCGGTGGCTGGCAGCGTGTTCGTGCGCCACAGGCGCGCGAAGTTGAGGAAGAAGCGCTGGTCCTGGCTGAAACCGTCGATCTTCGATGCGGCCTCGGCCGGATTCTGCTTCAGCGCGATCTGCAGCGCGTCGTAGGCGACGTTGAGGCCGCCGAGGTCGGCGATGTTCTCGCCGAGCGTGAGCTTGCCCTTGACGTGGATGTCCTCGAGCGCGACGTAGCCGTCGAACTGGGCGACGAGCCTGTCGGCGCGTGCGGTGAACTGTTGGCGATCGGCGTCGGTCCACCAATTGCTGTTGTTGCCGTGCGCGTCGAACTGGCTGCCCTTGTCGTCGAAACCGTGCGTGATCTCGTGGCCGATCACCGCGCCGATGCCGCCGTAGTTGAGCGCGTCGTCGGCCTTGGCGTCGAAGTAGGGTGGCTGCAGGATCGCAGCGGGGAACGTGATCTCGTTCTTCAGCGGCGAGTATGAGGCATTCACCGTCTGCGGGGTCATGCCCCATTCGGTCCTGTCCACCGGCTTGCCGACGCGGCCCATGCGCCAGTCGTGGTTGAATTTGCTCGCGGCGAGCAGATTGTCGACGTAGCCGGTGCGTGCGATCGCAAGACCGGTCCAGTCGCGCCATTTGTCCGGATAGCCGATCTTCGGCTTGAACGCCGCCAGCTTTTCCAGCGCCTTGGCCTTGGTTGCATCGGACATCCAGTCGAGCTTCTCGATGCGCAGCTTGAGCGCGGCCTGCAAGTTGGCGACAAGACGTTCTGCGGATTGTTTTGCCTCGGGAGGAAAGTTTTCCTTGACGTAGAGCTGGCCCAGCGCCTGGCCCATCTGTCCGTTCACCGCCCCGAGCACGCGCTTCCAGCGCGGCTCGATTTCCTTCTGTCCGCGCAGCTTGTGTGCGCCGAAATCGAAGTGTTCCTCGACGAAGGCGCGCGACAGGAAAGGCGCGGCATCGTCGATCGCATGGAAGCGCAGGTAGGCCTTCCATTGCGCAACCGGCACCTCGGTCAGCATCTTGTCGAATTCGGCAAACCACTGCGGATGCGACAGCGAGAAGCCTTGCACGTCCTTGAGTCCCTGCGCGGCGAGAAATTTCGCCCACGAGAAATGCGGCGTCGCCTCGTCCGCCTCGGCGACGCTTGCGTAATGGTATTGGTTCTTCGGATCGCGTGCCTCGATCGGCGATAGCGAGGCTTTCGCATCGCGCGTTTCCAGCGCCATGATCCATTGCGCGTCCTGCCTGGCCTCCTCGGTTTTTATCCCGGAGAGGACCAGTGTCTTCTCGATATGCGCGAGGTATTCGTCGCGGATCTTCACGTAGTCCGGCTTGTCCTCGAGGTAGTAGGCACGCTCGGGCAGGCCGAGACCGTCTTCGCTGGCGAAGCCGATGACCACGCTCGAGTTCTTGAAATCAGGGTAGGCGCCGAAACTGAAGTAGCCGCCGAGTCCGCGGGCATGCGCATCGATCATGTATGCAGCGAGATCGTTCGCAGATTTGATCGCGGCGATCCTGGCGAGCTCGGGCCGGATCGGGGCGATGCCGGCTTTCTCGATCGTCGCCTCGTCCATGCCGCTCGCATAGAAATCGCCGAGCTTCTGCTCGATCGTGCCCCTGGCCGCGGATGCGATCGATGGATCTTCGATCAGCTTGTGCTGCGCGTTGAGGCTGGCCTCGCGCAACTCGTCGAACGTACCCCAGCGCGTACGGTCGCCCGGGATCGGATTGGCTGCGATCCATTTCGCGTTGACATAGTCGTAGAAGTCGTCACAGGGCTTGAAGCGTGCATCCAGCGAGGCGGGATCGAAGGCGCTGTTCACGGTCGGCGGAAGCGCGTATGCACTGCCGCTGAGCGCGAAGACGACGGCGGCGGCGAGCGACGTGCGCAGGCGATGGATCATGGCGAATTCTCCCGGGTTGCAGAAGGTTTGCGACAGGTCACGGTAGGGGCTGGAGACGGCGTGCAGCAGTGCAGAAAGTCATGCACAAAAAAAACGGCCGGCGAGACCCCGGCCGAATGACAAGATGTTGAAGGCAGGAGACTGCGTTCGGTACGTACTTTGACGGGTTCTTTCCGTTGCGGGCAGTGCCGAAAGGCATGCGCGCCGAATTCGGGCCCAGCGCCGTAAAGGCGCGGCGCCCGTCACCGCAGTCGTCGCATCACGGCTGCGGATGACCGTGCGCCGGAATGTCGGGCAGCTTGTCGGGACCGGCGGCGCCGCCCGAAAGGATGAAGGCCATCGCCTGGTCGACGCTCCAGTCGGTCGCCACGAGCTCGTCCAGCGGCACGATCTCGAGATAGCCGCCGGTCGGATTCGGCGTCGTCGGCACGTACACCGCGGCCATCTCGCGACCCGTGCCGTCGAGAAACGTGCGCGTGACGAAACCGAATGTCTTCAGCGTTGGCGCGGGGAAGCCGATCAGCACCACGCGCTGCGTACCGCCCGGCTTGCTCTGCATCATCGTCATCAGCTTCTTCGAGCCACCGTAGATCGTCTGTGCGAGCGGGATGCGCGCGATCAGACGCTCGAACGCGGCGAGCAGGCGCTGGCCGAGCATGCGGCTCGTGGCGAAGCCGAGCAGGTACAGCGCGACGATCGTGCCGATGAAGGCGACGATCGAACGGAACCATTCCTGGCCCAGCCATTCGGCCGCGGCGGGAAAAATCGCGCTGATCAACGCGAACGTTGCGGCGACCACCGGCGCGCCGACATGCGAGAGCACGCTGACGACGAAGGCGAACACCAGGAAGGTCAGCCACAGCGGAATGAAAGTGAGCAGACCGGTGATCAGGTAGCGTTGCAGGTACAGGCGGGGCATGGTGCGGCGGCGTTCGGCGAGGGCGCCATGATAACGGGATCGCGCGGGTCGGTGCTCGTTATCGACCTGCCGCATCCGCGACCCGTGCTTCGGGCCATTGGCGGCGCGTCGCTCCCGATCCGGCGTGTTCGCGCGTTGTTTCGTTCATCCGCGCGTATCCGTCGTACGCCGGCGGCGCGTCCAGTACCAGTAGATGGGGATTCCGACCAGGGTGATCAGCACGCCCATGCCCGCATCGTGAGGATTCTCCCATACGGTGGTGGCGACGACCCAGGCAACGACGACGAGGAAAAAGATTGGCAGCAATGGATACAGGGGTACGCGGAATGCCGGCGCGGCGGCATCGTCGGCGCATCTGCGCCGGTACCAGAACAGGGTAGCGATTACGGCGGCGATGCCGATCCAGTCGCCGACGGTCGAATAGTTCAGCAATTGCTCGAAGGTGCCGGTCAGCGCAAGCACGCAGGCCCACGCGGCGAGCATCAGCAGCGCAACGTTCGGCGAATGCCAGCGCGGATGCAGTGTGGCGGCAAAGCGGAAGAACACACCGTCGGATGCCATGACCTGGAACACGCGCGCAGCCGCGGCCAGCGAGATGTTGACGAAGCCCAGGGTGGAGATCGCGATGCCGAGCGCGATCAGGCGTGCCCCGGGCTCGCCGAATATTTGGCGCATCGCGTCGGCCGCGGGCGCGGCGCTCGCGGCGAGGCCGGCGTGGCCGAGCACGGCGAGATATGCCGCGTTGGCGAGGACGTAGCAGGTGGCGACAAGCAGCATGCCGAGCACCAGCGCGCGCGGCAGGTTGCGCCGCGGATCGCGGATCTCGCCGGCGATATCGTTGACGTAGTACCAACCGCCGTACGAGAACAGCACCGGCATCAGCGCGCCGATGAAGGTCAACGGCTGCAGCGGGGGCGGTGGCGTAGCGGGTGCGGGCGCGCCGCCGAACGCGAGGCCGACCGCGATCAGGAGCGCAAGCGCGAGCAGCTTGAGCACGGTCAGCACGTTCTGCAGCCACGATCCCGCGCGGATGCCGAACCAGTTGATTCCGGTCAGGAACACGATCGTGCCGACCGCCCACGGCGCAGGGTTGGCGATCTTCACGCCGAGCGCGGCACCGAAGTACTCGACGAACACGGTGGAGACGGCGGCGATCGCACCGGAGTGATTCACGACGAGCAGGTTCCAGCCGTAGACGAAGGCGACGATGAGTCCGAACGCCTCGCGCAGGTAGACGTAGCCGCCGCCTGCGTTCGGCCGGCGCGCGCCGAGTTCGGCGTAGGACAGCGCGCCGATCAGCGCGATGACTCCGCCGATGGCCCAGGCGACGAGCTGTTCGGCCCCGGAACCGGTCTGTTTCGCCACGGCCGCCGGTACGCGAAAGATGCCCGAGCCGATCACGCCGCCGACCACGATCATGCTCGCGTCCCAGACGCCGAGGCGGCGCAGGTAGCCCGGAGCCGGGGGGGCAGAAGCGGTCACGGGTTGTTCGGACATGCACGGACTTCCCAGTCTTCAGCCGCGAGCATGGCGAACTCGCGTGCCGCTGTCGAGAGGCAGGTCGTGCTGAGCGTCGACATGGGGCGTCGTGCCTCGCGTGGAAACGGGACCCGGAACGAAAACGGCCCGCGCAGGGCGGGCCGTTTCCGCGGTTCAGGTATGCCAATGGATCAGAACGTGTACTTTACCGTCGCCATCATCGACCAGCGCGAGACGACACGGCTTGGATCGTAGAAACCGCCGTCGTAGACCTGCAGCGCCTGCGGGGCGAAGTTGCCGGCCTTGTTGGTCGGCAGGGTGTAGACATACTGGCCTTGGGCGTTCACACCCGAATACGCTGCGAGCGTGCGCGTGGGGTAGATGCCGGTGTTCTGCTGGTCGCCCCACTTCTTGTTGAGCAAGTTGAGGAAGTTGAAGATGTCCAGACGGAAGATGCCCTTGTTGCCGGCGAAGATGCCCGGGATTTCCTGCTGCAGGCCCAGATCCAGCGTATTGATCCATGGTGTGCGTGCGCCGTTGCGGCCGGCGATCTGGCCACGGTGTCCGCGCAGGTACTTGTCGTTCGCGAGGTAGTCGTTGAACTGCTGGATCACGGCCGGGCTGGTGCCCGCCGCGAATGCGACCTTCGGATCGTTCGCGGTCGGTATGTAGACCGGATCCCAGCCGGCGACGCTGTCGCCGTTGGCGTCGTTCGAGAATACCCACGTGTACGGGTTGCCGGTGCGGCCGTTGTAGTACGTGGATACCTGCGTCGCGTAGTTGCCGAAGAAGTTGTGCTTCCAGTTCAACGCGGCCTTGAAGCTGCGCGCGACGTTGTAGTTCGAGGTGGCCACCTGGCGGCTGTTCGGATTGATGCGCGCGATGCGGCGGTAGCCGTCGAACGCGATCGTGTCGGTGCCCGGATCGACGTCGGTGGCGTGGTTGAACGTGACCGACACATCGCCCGACAGGCCATCGGTGAACGGCTTGGTCACGCCGAGGGTGAAGCTGTCGGATTTGCCCTCGCTGGTGTTGGTCAGCAGGGTCGATGAGGTACCGAATTTGCGATTCTGGTTGGCGAGCTGGTCGGCCGTCTTCGGCGCTTCGCCGGGAATTTTCCAGAATTGCTCGCGGCCATCAGGCAGGATGCCGGTCGGCGCGCCGAAGTTGATCGCCTGATAGAGAATCGCATTTTGCACTTCGACATGTGCGTACTCGGCCGAGGCGACGAGGCCCCACCACGGCAACTCGCGATCGAGCGCAATGCTGGTCTTGATCACGCTGGGCAGTTTGAAATTCTTCGCGACCGTGTCGACCGATCCTGCGCCACCACCCACCGGAATCGGCTGGTGGAACGGATCCGGGCTGAACGGCGCCTTCGACGGATCGAAGTTCGTGTACGAAAGCGTGGTGATGCCGTTGTTCTGGTACGGGTTGGTCAGCCACACCGCGGGCGGCACGGTCTGGAACACGCCGACGCCGCCACGAAGCTGCGTCTTGTATTCGCTGTCGAACTGATAGTTGAACGACACGCGCGGCTCGACCAGGCCGTTCTTCGACTTGATCGTGTAGTTGTTCGGATAGCCGAACGCAGCGGCGAATGCCGCATTGTATACCGGTGGCTTGTTCGCCTCGGGGATGTTCCAGCGTAGACCGAATTGCAGCGACAGCGCGTCGGTCGCCTGCCAGGTGTCCTGGATGAACGGGTTGTACTGGGTATACGTCCACTTGCCCGCGATGTCGTTGATCGTGAAGCCCGGAGCGGGGTGGAACAGCAGGTACGAGTTGTAGTTGGCCGCGGCGAAATTGTTGAGGCCCCAGAAGCTGTATACGCCGAACTCGGACTGGCCGAACAGGTTGACGATCTTGTTCTGCACGTAGTCGATGCCGGCCTTGAACTGGTGCTCGCCGAGCGCGTACGTGGCGGCGAAAAACACCGAGGTCTTCTTCGTGTCGATGTGGTTGTAGTGGCGGTACTGCTCTTCGCCGAGGTAAACCGTGGGACCCTTGCCGGCCGGATCGAGATTCACGCTGACCTGTGGCTGCTGGTATGGCGCGGTCGTGTCCTGGACGAATTTCTGGTAGCCGATCTTCAGTTCGGTCGAGAAGTTTTCGGTCCAGTCGTCGAACAACTGGGCGACGTAGTTGTCGGTCTTGATCGCCTTGGTCCACACGTAGCTCGACAGGCCGATGCTGGTCGGACTGTTGCCGCCGACCGCAGGCTGGGATTCCTTGCTGCTCTGGTAGCTGAAGCTCGCGCGATGGCCATCGACGATGTTCCAGTCGACCTTGGCCAGATAGCGCTTGTCGTCGTAGACCAGCGCCGACGAACCGCCGAACGTGCCCGGCTTCAGGCCGAGCTTGGTCGCGATGTCGATGATTTTCTGCACGTCTCCGGGCGAGACTTTCGTCGACGTCGAAGCGCCGCTGCCCAGTGAATAGTCGAGACCGTTGGCGGAGTCGGCGCCGATCCCCGTGGTCTTCTCCTTTTCCGCGTTGAGGAAGAAGAACAGCTTGTCCTTGATGATCGGGCCGCCGAGGGTGAAGCCGTAGGTCGCGTCCTTGTCGTAGCCGTTGTACTTGTAGCCCGGATTGCTCGAGGGCAGCCAACCCGCGTCGCCGACGAGATGGTTGGCGTTGCGGTAGGCGTAGTAGGCCGAGCCGTGGAAATCGTTGGTACCCGACTTGGTCACCGCGTTGACGTCGGCGCCGACCACATCGCTGATCACGTCGTAATTCGCCGTGGAGATGTTGTACTCGGCGATGGCCTCGGGCGAAATCGGCGACTTGAGATAGGGCAGGCCGTTCTTGTTGAGGCCGAACGGATCGCCCTGGGTGACGCCGTCGACGGCGACGTTGTTGTAGCGGTTGTTCATGCCGAGCGCCGAAACCGAGCCCAGGCCCTGATCCATCACGGTGATGCGCGGGTCCATGCGCACCACGTCGTCGATCGAGCGGTTGCCTTGCGGCGTGGCCTGCAGTTGCGCCTGGGTCAGCGTCGTCGACAAACCGCGGTTGTCCGAAGCGAACGTCGTCGCCAGCGCCGAGGCAGTCACGGTGACACCTTCAAGCGTCGTGCTCGCAGCGCTCGCTGCGGCGAGATTGATCGAGGCCGGCTGGCCCAGCTGCAGGTAGACGTCATCCTGCTCGGCGACCTTGGCGCCGCCCCGGTTGGCGACGACGTCGAACGGCCCGCCGACGCGCAGGCCCTGCGCGCTGTAGCGGCCGTCGGCGTCGGTGTTCACTTCCTTGGTCGTGCCCGAGGGGCGATGCACGATCGTCACCGTGGCCCCCGCGACCGGCTTGCCGGCGGCGTCGAGCACGCGACCGTTGATGCCGGAGGTGGTGATGTTCTGGGCGTTGGCCGTGGAGACCGCAAGCAATGCGGCGATGGCAACGGGAAGGACCTTGGCACGGACGGATATCAGCATCGGTAATCCTTGATTTGTCGTCAATCGTTAAGCGTATTTTACAATTGTTACGGCCTTTGTGGGGCATGCACTGAACAAGCTGGCCTCGTCCCCACGGGGCCGCCGTGGCGTCGGCAGGCGCCAAGCGTACCGCGGCAATCTGTGCGAGCGCAGCATTTCGCCTTACTATTGCCGGTACATTGCGCATGAATTGCGCTTGATCGCTTTGTCTGCTCAACTTCGGGAACCACCGTGAGTGTGAATGCCGCGCCCCTGACCGGCGCCAATTGGGTTGTGCTCAAATTTGGCGGCACCAGCGTTTCCACGCGGCCGCGCTGGGACAAGATCGCGGCGATCGCCAAGGGAAAACGGGCGCAGGGCAAACACGTACTCATCGTGGTCTCGGCGCTGTCGGGCACGACGGACAAGTTGAAAGCGATCTGCGACGGCCACGCCGACGCCGGCAAGTGCCGGGCCGTGGCCGACGAGATCGTCGCGCGCCATCGCGCGATGTTTGCCGAACTGGAACTGACCGATGCGGGCGGTATCGACGCGTGGCTGGCGAAACTCGACCAACTGCTCGCCGACCCGCGCCGCGCGCAAGGCGCGCTGACCTGGCAGGCCGAGGTGCTCGCGCTCGGCGAGATGATGTCGTCGACGCTCGGTGCGCAGTATTTGAGCGCGAGTGGCCTGACGACGAACTGGCTAGATTCGCGCCAGCATCTGCTCAGCGAGGCGTTGCCGAACCAGAGCGCGTGGGGCCGCTATCTCTCCGCGCAGGTGCCGACCGCGCGCGACGAGGCGCTGATCGCGAGGCTGCCGTCGCTCGGCGAGACGTTCATCACCCAGGGCTTCATGGCGCGCAACGCGGCCGGCGAGACGGTCATCCTCGGTCGTGGCGGCTCGGATACCTCGGCGAGCTATTTCGGCGCATTGCTCGATGCCGAGATCGTCGAGATCTGGACCGACGTCGCCGGCATGTTCAGCGCCAATCCGCGCAGCGTGCCGAATGCGCGCCTGCTCTCGCGTCTGGACTACGAGGAAGCGCAGGAAATTGCCACGACCGGCGCCAAGGTGCTGCATCCGCGCTGCATCAACCCGGTGCGCGAGGCCGGCGTGCCGCTGACGATCAAGGACACCAACTATCCCGAGTTCGCCGGCACGGAAATCTGTGCGGCGGTTGCCGACGCGCTGCCCAGCGTCAAGGCGATTTCGCAGCGCACCGGCATCACCCTGATCTCGATGGAGTCGATCGGCATGTGGCAGCAGGTCGGCTTTCTCGCCGACGTGTTCGAGATCTTCAAGCGCCACGGCCTGTCGATCGATCTGGTCGGCACGGCGGAAACCAACGTCACCGTCTCGCTCGATCCGAGCGAGAACCTGGTCAATACCGATGTGCTCTCGGCGCTGTGCACCGATCTCGCCGGAATCTGCCGCGTGAAGGTGATCGCGCCGTGCGCGGCGATCACTCTGGTCGGCCGTGGCATGCGCTCGATGCTGCACAAGTTCTCCACGGTGCTGGCCGAGTTCGGCTCGCTGCGCGTGCACCTGATTTCGCAGTCGTCGAACAATCTCAACCTCACTTTCGTCGTCGACGAGAGCGCTGCAACCGATCTCGTGCCGCAGTTGCATGATCTGTTGATCAAGGCCGAAGCGATGCGGGTCGAGGACGCCGCCGTGTTCGGCCCGAGCTGGGTGGATCTGTATAAAAAGCCGCAGTTGCAGAGTGCGCCGTGGTGGCGTGCGCGTCGCGAAGACCTGCTCGCGCTGGCCGCAAAGGCAACACCACACTATGTTTACGATCTCGCCAGCGTGCGCGCACAGGCGCAGGCGCTGCGCGGCACGATCCAGGCCGTCGATCGCTGGTTCTACGCGATCAAGGCGAATTCGCATCCTGCGATCCTGCGCGAGATCGCGGCGCAGGGCTTCGGTCTGGAATGCGTCTCGCCGGGCGAAATCGCGCATGTGCGCGGAATCTTCGGCGCCGCCGTCGATATCCTCTACACGCCGAATTTCTGCTCGCGCACGGACTACGCGGCCGGCATCGCGGCCGGTGCGCGCATCACCGTCGACAACTTGCATCCGCTCGAACACTGGGGCGACCTGTTCGCCGGGCGCGACATCGAACTGCGCCTCGACCTCGACTTCACGCGCGGCCATCACGACAAGGTCAAGACCGGCGGCGCCGGATCGAAATTCGGTCTTGCCCTGGGCGAAGTCGACGAGTTCCTGCACCTGGCGGAACGGCACAACGCGCGCATCGTCGGCCTGCACGCGCATCTCGGCTCGGGCATTCTCGATGCGAAGCACTGGAAGGAAGTGTTCGCCCACCATGCAAGCATCGCCGAGAAGATCGGCACGGTCGCCTCGCTCAACGTCGGCGGCGGCTACGGCGTGCCCGCGCGCGCCGACGAGGCGCCGCTCGATCTCGAGGCCGTCGCCGCGGGGCTCGCCGAGGTGAAGGCCGCCTATCCGCAGTTCGAGCTGTGGAGCGAGCCGGGCCGCTTCCTCGTCGCCGACGCCGGCGTGCTGCTCGCGCGCGTGAACCAGCTCAAGCGCAAGGGCGAGTTCCGCTACCTCGGCGTCGATGCGGGCATGCACACGCTGATCCGGCCCGCGCTGTACGAGGCGTACCACGAGATCGTCAATCTCTCGCGCATCGACGAGCCCGCGACCGAACTCGTGCAGGTCGTCGGTCCGATCTGCGAATCCGGCGACGTGCTCGGCAATCACCGCCGTCTCGCCAGGACGCAGGAAGGCGACGTAATCCTGATCGCCCAGGCCGGCGCCTACGGTGCGGTCATGTCGTCCGACTACAACCTGCGCGGACGCGCTGCGGAGACTGTGCTGTGACCGCGACGATCGACAAAAAATTCGCCGATCCACGCGACACGCAGGCGTTCCGTTTTACCGCCTGCGACTTCGACGCGGCGAGTGGCACGGCGAGCCTCGCGTATGCCTTCGACGACGGCCCGTTGCTGACCGAGCGCGTGGTGTTTCCCGACGCGCCGGCGCTGCCGGCCGAACGCGCCGACGCATTCGCACAAGCGCTGCGCCTGCTGCATCTGGTCGCCGGGGTCAGCTATTACAAGGCCGGCATTCCGCCCGAGTTGCGCGTCGAGACAGGCGCGCTCGCCACGGATACGGCAGGGTTTCTGCACGAGCTGTATTTCCACGGTCTGGCCGAGTTCGCTTATCAGAACAAGCTCGATCTGACGGAGCGTTTACGCTTCTCCACTCTTGTTCGTCATTCCCGCGAAGGTGGGAATGACGAAAAAAAAGCGCCTGCATTGAATCTGCCGCGCCGCACGCTGTTGCCGATCGGCGGCGGCAAGGACTCGCTGGTCAGCGTGGAAATGTGCAAAAGCATCGACGAGCCGGCGACGGCGGTCTGGATCGGCGATTCCGCGCTGATCGCGGCCTGCGCCGAGCGCAGCGGCCTGCCGCTGCTCAACATCAAGCGCCAGATCGCGCCGGCGCTGTTCGAGTACAACCGCCAGGGCGCGTGGAACGGTCACGTGCCGGTCACCGCGATCAACTCGGCGATCCTCGTGTGCGCCGCGATTCTGTATGGCTACGACGCGATCGCGTTTTCCAACGAACGTTCCGCGTCGAGCGCGACGCTCGAATACCTCGGTCGCCAGATCAACCACCAGTGGAGCAAATCGCTGGACTTCGAGCGCCTGCTGCGCGCGCAGGTCCACGCGCACGTTGCAGCCGACCTCGACTATTTCTCGCTGCTGCGGCCCTGGTCGGAACTGGCCGTGGCGCGCGAATTCGCGAAGCACCCGCAGTACGATGCGGTGTTTTCGAGCTGCAACCGCAACTTCCGCATCCTCGGCGAGCACCCGTCCGATCGCTGGTGCGGGCAGTGCCCGAAGTGTCATTTCGTCTTCCTCGCGCTGGCGCCTTTTGTCGCCAAGCCGCGCCTGCTCAGGATCTTCGGCCGCAACCTGCTCGACGATGCGGCGCTCGCGCCGGGCTTCGACGCGCTGCTCGAATATCGCGACCACAAGCCGTTCGAATGCGTCGGCGAGGGTGGCGAATCGCGTGCGGCGATGTACGCGCTGACCCAGCGCGCGGAATGGCGCGAGGACGCACTCGTCGCCCGCTTCTTGAACGAAATCCTGCCGCAGCTCGATCGTGCCGCGCTCGCGCTCGAGCCACTGCTTGCCCCGACGGGCGAACATTTCCTGCCTACGCGTTTCACTTCGCTGCCGAATGCGCCTCTCTGAGTTCGAAGGCAGGCGCGTCGCCGTCTGGGGCTATGGCCGCGAGGGCAGGGCTGCGCTGTCGGTGTTGACGCAGAAATTTCCCGCCGAGTGCTTCACCCTGTTTTGCAGCGAGGCCGAGGCGGCCGCGTTGATCGCGCAATCTTCCGACCTGTTCGCCAGGGAAGCCGGGGGTCGCGGCACGCGGGTACTCGTCGTCACCACGCCGGTCGACGAGGCCGTGCTGGCGGCCTTCGACATCGTCGTCAAGTCGCCCGGCATCAGCCCGTATCGCGAACCGCATCTCTCCGCGGAACACATGGGCGTGCGCTTCACTTCGGGTACGGCGATCTGGTTCGCCGAGCACGCAAAAGCGAGGACCATCTGCATCACCGGTACCAAGGGCAAGAGCACCGTCGCTGCGTTGATCGCGCATCTTCTGCGCAAGAGCGGCAGGCTGACGGCACTGGCGGGCAATATCGGTTTGCCATTGCTCGATCTGCTCGAGCCCGCACATGAACCGGATTGGTGGGTGATCGAGCTGTCGAGTTTTCAGGCGCGCGATTTCGAGGGAGCGCCGACCGTGGCGCTGATCAACAATCTCTACGAGGAGCACCTCGACTGGCATGTCACGAGCGAAAACTATTCGAAGGACAAGTTGCGCATCGCGGCGAAAGCGCAACGCGTCGTCGTCAATGCGCGGCAGGAAAAGCTGGTCGATCTGGGGCAGTGGAATCTGAACGATGCGTTCAACCATTTCGACGGCTGGCATCTGCGCGACTGTGCGGTCTGGCGCGGCAACGAGGAGGTGCTTGCAAGCCGCCAGATCCCGTTGTCAGGCGAACACAATGCGCTCAATGTCTGCGCCGCGCTCGCGGCGATCGAGGCGGCGGGCGAGGATGCGAGAGCGCTGGCGCGCCATGTCGCCACCTTCAAGCCGTTGCCGCATCGCCTGCAGCACCTCGGCATTCGCGGCGGCATCGATTACGTCAACGACAGCATCTCGACCACGCCATACGCAGCGATCGAGGCGCTGCGCAGTCTCGATGGCCGCACGACGACGATCCTGGTCGGTGGCTTCGATCGCGGCATCGACTGGCAGCCATTCGCCGACTTCGTTGCGCGGCGCCCGCCGCACGCGGTGGTCACGATGGGCACCAACGGCGATGCGATCGCAGCGGCGCTGGCCCGCCTCGCGCATCGCGGATTCGAGCTTGCTTCGGCACATGCATTGGCCGACGCGTTCGCGCGCGCCCTCTCTCTCACGCCCGAAGACGGTGCGATCCTGCTTTCGCCGGGTGCGCCGAGCTTCGATCAATTCAACGACTACGCCGAACGTGGCCGGGAGTTCGCCCGCCTCGCCGGTTTCGACCCGGCGGCGATCATGCAGGTCGAGGGCTTGGGCATTGCGTGAACTCGCCGGCCCGTTCGCGGTCGCATAAGCCGGCGCGCCGGATTGCGTGCACGGCGCAGGGCAGGTTTCGATGCGGGGGTGTTGTGCGATGACAGGCTGGCAGAGAGTTTCGGCTTCGCTGCTTTTTGCGTTTGCGGCTTGTGCATCGGCGGCCTCGCCGCCCGCAGCCAGGCCGGCTGCGCACCCGGCGTCTTCGCCGCAACCGAGGGCTGTCGATGCTCTGGCGGCCAACGAAGTGCGGCTGTATGCGCTCGATTGCGGACGCATCGATGAGAGCAGCTTCGGCGGCTACTCCGATACCGGCGAGTACGACGGCAAGCCGCGCACGATGAGCGCGCCGTGCTTCGTGATCCGCCATCCGCAGGGCGTGCTGCTCTGGGACACGGGGCTCGGCGACAGATATGCCGAGGCCAAGGGCGGTGTCGACGACGGCGGCACGCACCTGAGCGTGAACGTGCGCCTCGTCGACCAGTTGCAGGCGATCGGACTGACTCCCGCGAGCGTCACGTTCGTCGCGTTCTCGCACCTGCATGCCGATCACACCGGCAACGCAAACCTGTTCGCTCGTTCGACGTTCCTGATGAACGCGAAGGAGATCGCCTGGGCGAGCGCAACGCCGACGCCGATCGGGGTCGACCCGGCGACGTTCAGCGTCTACGAATCGGCGAACAAGCAGATGATCGAGCGCGACCACGACGTGTTCGGCGACGGTCGCGTGCTGATCCTCAAAGCGCCGGGCCACACACCCGGCCACCAGGTACTGCTGCTGCGCCTGAAGAAGGCCGGCGTCGTGGTCCTGTCGGGTGATCTGTACCACGCACGCGAGAGTCGCCAGTTCCGCCGCGTGCCCGCGTTCAACGACAGCCGCGCCGACACGTTGGCCTCCATGGATCGCATCGAAACCATCGTCAAGAACCTGCACGCGCGTTTCGTCATCCAGCACGATCCTGCCGACTTCACCGCACTGCCAAAATTCCCTGCCTACCTGAACTGAGTGACGCGATGAACACGGAAGAAAAATCGGTGCGCGTTTGGGACCTGCCGACGCGTCTGTTCCATTGGGCGCTGGTCGTGCTGATCGCGCTGCAGTTCGCCACCGCCGAATTCGGCTTTCTCTCGATGCAATGGCACTACCGCTTCGGCTGGGCGACGCTGGCGCTGATCGTGTTCCGCGTGCTGTGGGGATTCGCCGGCTCGCAGACCAGCCGCTTCGCCGATTTCGTGCGCGGGCCGCGTGCCGTCGCGGGCTATGTCAGGGCGATGTTTTCGGTACCGGCACACATTGGCCACAACCCGCTCGGCGGTTGGTCGGTCGTGGCGATGCTGCTGTGCGTGCTTGCGCAGGCGACGAGCGGCCTGTTCGCGAGCGACGGCATCGACGAGGATGGCCCGTTCGTCGACGCCGTGTCGGGTGCGACGGTGAAGCTCGCCACGCGGCTGCATCACCTCGGTGAAAACGTGCTGCTGATCCTGATCGCGCTGCATATCGCCGCGGTGCTGCTGCACCGGCTGCTCAAGCACGACGATCTGATCACGCCGATGATCACCGGGTGCAAGCCTGCCGCACAGCCCGCGCCGATGCGTTTCGTCAGCGGCTGGCGCGCACTCTTGTTGTTCCTCGTCGTCGCGGCATTGACGCTGGCGTTGGCCAGCCAAGGCCAATAGCGCCGGCGTTGAGCGGCCGCAGGCCGCCCGAACGGCGGAAATTGGGCCGGTTTTGCCGGCCTAATCTTTCTTGTACTTGTCATGGCAGGCCTTGCACGCCGCCGCGACTTTCTTGAACTGCTCCTTGTCTTTCGCCTCGTCGCCCGCCTTGGCGACTTCGGCGAGCAGCTTGGCCTGCGTGTCGAGGTCCCTGGCTTTGCCCTGGAAGTCGTCCCAGTTCGCCCAGATCTCGGGCTTGGCGTCCGTCTTGCCCTTGTCGGAGCCCTTGGCGAAGCCCTCGAGGATCTGGTCGCCCAGATTGGCGATGCGCCCCGCATGCTTGGAGAACTCCGTGGCTTCGAATGGATGTTTGCCCTTGACCATCGCGCCAAGCGGGCCGAAATTCCAGCCGATCACGGTCATCAAGCCTTGGCGGTAGTCGATCACGTCTTCCGGCTTCGCGCTGTCATGGGCGAAGGCGAGCGCGGAAAGAGCGAGGGTGGAAGCGGCGACGAGCAGACGTGGCTTGAGCATGGCGGCCTCATGGCGGTTGCGGAATGCCGGACGAGTGTAGCAAACGCAGCAACGAAGGGCGCGCCGCGATCGCGCTATCATGGCGGGAAGATCGGCGCGCGTGTCGGCGTCGACTTTCCGCCCGTGTCTCGAGGAGTACCGTGATGAAACGCCTGCTGGTGCTTTGCCTGCTGTCCTGCTTTGCGGCGACCGCCGCGCATGCCGCGATGGTGACGAAGAATCTCGACTACGAGGTCGGCGGCAAAAAGATGCAGAGCGTGCTGGTATACGACGACGCGATGAAGACGCCACGCCCCGGCCTCGTCATGACGCCGGACTGGCTCGGCATCAACGCCGACAATATCGCGCTGGCGAAGCAGATTGCCGGCAAGGACTACGTTCTCCTCGTCGCCGATGTCTACGGCATCGACACGCGGCCGAAGAACGCAGAAGAAGCCGGTGCGGCGACGAAGAACATGTATGCGCATCGCGACGAGTTGCGCGCGCGCATCAATGCCGCGCTTGCCCGGCTCAAGGCTCAAGTTGGCAAGGCGCCGCTCGACGGCCAGCACTGGGGGGCGATCGGCTTCTGCTTCGGCGGCGCTACCACGCTCGATCTCGCGCGCAGCGGCGCGGATGTGGCCGGCGTCGTTTCGTTCCACGGCAACCTCGCCGGCGATCCTGCGTTCAAGGACCAGATCAAGGCCAAGGTGCTCGTGCTGCATGGCGCCGATGACAAGTTCGAATCGCCCGAGCAGGTCGCCGGATTCCAGCAGGAGATGCGTGACGCCGGCGCCGACTGGCAGTTCCTCAGCTACGGCGGCGCCGTGCATTGTTTCGCGATCCCCAGCGCCGACGGCAAGGTGCCGGGGTGCAAGTACGACGAGCGGACAGCCAGGCGTGCGTTCGCGCAGATGAGGGAATTCTTCGTCGATACCTTCGCCGCTGCGGTGGCTTCACGCAAGTAGGCTACCCGCGGCCGGCCGCGGAAGGCGTTTCGTAACGGCGCCGGCCCGCAGGCTAGGGCGCGCGCAGCAGATCGATCGCGGTGACCTGCCGGATCCAGCGCGCCGGGCGTTTTTCGCTTGGCGCGACGATGCGGAACGGGCCGTCCTTGGCGGTCAGCGGCTGGCCGTCGCACTCGTGGGTGAGCAACGGGACATCGGCGCCGTGGAACATCGGGTCGAGTTCGGCCAACGCGTAGACGACCTGATAGCCGTCGGCCGCGCGCACGCGCACGTAGAGCGCGAGGTCCCTGCCGCGCAGCTTCTCGCCGCCCGGCGCGCCGACCTGGGCAAGCACGTCGATCAGGCTCGCGCCGCGGCAGTCGACCTTGTGTCCATGCGCTTCGGCCAGCGCGCGCCGCTGCGGCAGTTTGTCGAGCGCGGCGACATCCAGCGCCAGCGTCTTGCCGTTCTCGCCGGCGACGGCAACCGGCGCCGCCATCGGCCGCGCCGGCGCCGGCTGTCCTCGCGCCGTGACGAGGGATGCGAGGGTCACTGCGAGGGCTGCGCACAGCGCAACGGGAAGCGAGCGGGTCATCGTGGACTCCGGAGTCAATGGTCGCGCTGCAGCGCGTAGTCGGCGAGCGCGGCGAGCGCATCGCGCGCCGTGGAAGGCGGCAAGGTATACAAATTCTCTTTTGCCGCTTCGGCGTACTGCCGGGCCAGTGCGCGCGCGCGTTCGATCGCGCCGGTGTCGCGGATCGCGGCAATGATGTTGTCCAGCGAATCGAGGCCGCCGGTTTCGATTGCACGGCGCAGCGAGGCGGCCTGCGCGGCCGGCGCGCGCTCGATCGCGTAGATCAGCGGCAGTGTGGCCTTGCCTTCGGCGAGGTCGTCGCCGATGTTCTTGCCGAGCGTGCCGGCGTCGCTGACGTAGTCGAGCACGTCGTCGGCGATCTGGAACGCGTAGCCGAGATTCATGCCGTAGGCGTACAGCGCCTGCTCTTGCGCCGCCGGCACGCCGGCGAGCACGCCGCCAAGGCGCGTCGCCGCGGCGAACAGCACGGCGGTCTTGCGCTCGATCACCTGCAGGTAGGCGCGCTCGTCGGTATCCGGATTGTGGATGTTGAGCAGCTGCAGCACCTCGCCCTCGGCGATGCGGTTGGTCGTGTCGGCGAGGATGCGCATGACCGGCATCGAGTCGAGTTCGACCATCAGCTGGAACGAGCGCGAGTAGAGGAAATCGCCGACGAGCACTGAAGCCGCGTTGCCCCACAGCGCGTTCGCGGTCTTGCGCCCGCGGCGCAGGTCGGACTCGTCGACGACATCGTCGTGCAGCAGGGTCGAGGTGTGGATGAACTCGATCACCGCGGCGAGCTGGACATGATCCTTGCCGGCGTAGCCGGCGGCCTGCGCGGCGAGCAGGTGCAGCATCGGCCGCAGACGCTTGCCGCCGCCGCCGATGATGTGCTCGGCGATCTGGTTGATCAGCACCACGTCGGAGGCGAGCCGCGCGCGGATCAGCGCATTGACCCCGGCCATGTCCGGCGCGGCCAGCGTCTGGGCGTCGACAAAGCGGGGCGGAGTGGATTCGGCAGGCAGAACGCGGACGCTGGACATGTGCGGGGCGAGGCGGGATTCTGCGCCGATTGTAACAGGCGGATGCGACTCTCTGCGTTGTAGCGCGGACGTCGTTCCCCGCGCATGCCGAAGCGATACGACATCGACCGGTGCCGCCACGCGCGGCCGGGCAGCGCCGGGCGGAGGGTGCTACTCCGCGCTCAAGGTGTATTGCTCGATCAGCCCGTCCGCTGTGGAGCGCACGACGATGTTCAGGTCCTTCTGCGCGAATTTGGCCTTGTACGTGCGCGTGACGAGGCCGCCGCGCAGGCTGTAGCCGGCGGCTTCGAACGATTTCGGCTTGCCGAGCGGGGACAGGCCGGCGTGGAAGTCGGCCAGTGCCTGGGCGGTGAAGTAGCTCTTCGCGTTGGCGGTCAGACGCGTGGTATCGATCTTGCCATCGCGCAGCTCGTCGAAGATGCGCCGGGCTTCGGCGAGCGCCGTCGTGTCGACCGGAAACGCTTGTGCCAGGAGCAGCTTCTCGAGACTGTCGGCGATCTGCCCGGAAGCACCAGTCGCGTCCTGATTGGTGAGCACGACGACGGCGAGGCCCTGGTCGGGCAGGATCACGTTCGTCGCGGTGAAGCCGCCGACTTCGCCGCCGTGCGACAGCACGCGCCGGCCCGAGCGCAGTTTGACGTCGAGGCCGAGCGCATATTGCGAACCGGCGCCGTTGGTGAGGCGGATCTCGCCGGTGAGGTCGCGATAGCCGGCGTCGCTCAATACGCGCTTGTCGATCAGCGAGATGTCCCAGCGCGCGAGATCGGACGCGGTCATCGCCAGTTCGCCGGCCGCGAACAACCAGCCGCGGCCTTCCTTCGCCGACGCGCGCAGCGGCCCGAGGCCGTAGCGCATGTAGCCGACCGCATCGCCGGGCGGCAGCGGCGCGGCGTCGAAGTCGTAGACGCTTTTCATCGCCAGCGGTTCGAAGACGCGCTCGCGCAGGAAATCGAACAGCGGCTTGCCGGCGGCTTTTTCGACGATGAGACCGGCGATGGTGTAGCCGGTGTTGCTGTATTGCCAGGCCGTGCCGGTCGGGAAATCGAGCGGCTGGTTCGCCCAGCGCGCGATGATGTCCTTCGGCGCAACCGGCTTGAGCATGGCGGGCGGGTCGTAATCCTGCGGCCAGAAATCGCGCACACCGGAGGTATGCGAGAGCAGCGCACGGATGCTCGCGTCGGCGGCGGGGCCGAGGTTCGGCAGCCATTTGCCGGCCGCATCGTCGATGCCGAGCTTGCCCTGTTCCTGCAACAGCAGCAGTGCCGTCGAGGTGAATTCCTTGCTGATCGAGCCGATCGCATAGCGCATCGCGGGCGTGGCGCGGCGGCATGGATCGAGCTGCGCGCAGCCGTAGGCCTGGGCGTAGACGATGGTGTGGTCGCGCACCAGGGCGATCGAAGCCGAAGGCACGCCGGTGCGCGCGAGAATCGAATTGACGGCGCCGTCCACCGCGGCGGCGGGAGCGTCGGCCGATCCCGTCCGGGCGACGAATGCGCCGGCGAGGACGAGGCACCAGGAGAGCGGAGTCTTGCGCGGGCGTATCGTCATGGCGTGCCTTGGTCGGAGCGATGCAAGATCATAACGGCTGCGGGCGGCGCTGTTCGAGTTGCCGGCGGCAGGGTATTGTTGACGACATGCCTGCCGAGCCCGTTCTTGCCTCATCGTCGTCCCTGCCGGAAGTCGGCGCATGAGCGCGCTCCTGGCTTTCTCCGACGAAGCACGCCGCGCGCTTTCCGATGCGCGGCCGCTGGTCGCGCTCGAATCGACCATCATCACCCACGGCATGCCGTATCCGCAAAACGTCGAAACAGCGCGCCGCGTCGAGGCACAGGTGCGCGCCGCGGGCGCGGTGCCGGCGACGATCGCGGTGATGGCGAGCCGCATCCGCATCGGCTTGTCCGACGACGAACTCGAAACGTTGGGCCGCGCGCGCGAGGTGATGAAGCTGTCGCGCGCCGATCTCGCCGCTTGTCTTGCCAGCGGCCGCACCGGCGCGACCACGGTTGCGGCGACGATGATCGCCGCCGCGCTCGCCGGCATCGACGTATTCGCCACCGGCGGCATCGGCGGCGTGCATCGCGGCGCGGAGTCCTCGTTCGACATTTCCGCGGATCTGCACGAACTCGCGCAGACGCGCGTCACCGTGGTCAGCGCCGGCGCCAAGGCCATCCTCGACCTGCCGAAGACGCTCGAGGTGCTGGAGACGCTCGGCGTGCCGGTGATCGCCGTCGGCCAGCAGGAATTCCCGGCGTTCTGGTCGCGCTCGTCGGGGCTGGTCGCGCCGTTGCGATTGGACAGCGCGGGCGAAATCGCCGCGGCGCACCTGCTGCGCGCGCGCCTGCGCCTGCCCGGTGGGCAACTCATCGCCAATCCGATTCCGCACGAGGCCGAGATCCCGCGCGATGAGATCGTGCCGGCGATCGAAGCAGCGTTGGCCGACGCCGCGCGTCAGGGCGTCGTCGCCAAGGCGGTGACGCCGTTCCTGTTGCAGCGCCTGTTCGAGCGGACCCAAGGCCGTTCGCTCGCGGCGAACATCGCGCTGGTGCTCGACAACGCGCGTCTCGCTGCCGGGATTGCGGGCGAGATCGTGCGCCAGCGGCAAATCGAGCCATAGCCACTTGGTACATGCCTCAAACCAACTTTTGGCGCTATGCGCGCGGCGCGTTCACGTCTAGTATCGCCTGTCATTTCCGCACCGAGGCTTCGCGATGAATCCGATTCGTTTCGCCGGGCTGCTGTTTCTCGTTGGTGCCGTTTCGGCACAGGCCGATACGCCGCCGCTGTCGCCCGACATCCCGAAAAACTTCGCCGTGCCGACGCAGAACTACGACTACGTCAAGCGCGTGGCGATGATTCCGATGCGCGACGGGACCAAGTTGTACACGGTCATCATGATTCCGAAGGGGGCGCACAACGCGCCGATGATCCTGACCCGCACGCCGTACAACGCTGCCAAGCGCGCCGAGCGCGAGGTCAGTGGCAGCATGCTCGCATCCCTGCCGCAGGGAGACGAGGTGTTCGTCAAGGCCGGCTATATCCGCGTGTTCCAGGACGTGCGCGGCAAGTACGGCTCCGAGGGCGACTACGTGATGACGCGGCCGCTGATCGGGCCGTTGAACCACAGCAAGGTGGATCATTCCACCGATGCCTGGGACACGATCGACTGGCTGGTGAAGAACGTGAAGGAATCGAACGGCAAGGTCGGCATGCTCGGTTCGTCGTACGAGGGCTTCACCGTGATCATGGCGCTGGTGAATCCGCATCCTGCGCTGAAAGTTGCGGCACCCGAAAGCCCGATGGTCGACGGCTGGATGGGCGACGACTGGTTCCACTATGGCGCGTTCCGGCAAACCAATTTCGACTACATTTCAGGGCAAACCACGGCGCACGGGGAAGGCAAGAAGATCGTGCGTGCCGGCTTCGACGACTACGACAACTTCCTGCGCGCCGGTTCGGCCGGAGATTTCGCGCGCGCGGCGGGACTCGACCAACTCGGCTTCTGGCGCAAGATCACCGAGCATCCGGCCTACGACAAGTTCTGGAGCGAGCAGGCACTCGACAAAACCATGGCGAACACGCCACTCAAGGTGCCGACGATGTGGCTGCAGGGCCTGTGGGACCAGGAGGACATGTGGGGTGCGATCCACTGCTACCCGGCGATGGAAAGCAAGGACGAGCACAACGACAAAAACTTCCTCGTCATGGGTCCGTGGCGGCACAGCCAGGTCAACTACGACGGCACCTCGCTCGGCCCGCTGCAGTGGGACGGCGACACTGCATTGCAGTTCCGCCGCGACGTGCTCAAGCCGTTTTTCGACCAGTACCTCGTCGACGGTGCGCCCAAGGTCGATACGCCACCGGTGTACATCTACAACACCGGCGAGAATCACTGGGACCGCTACGCCGCGTGGCCGCTGAGCTGCGCAGACGGCTGCGCGGCGAAACCGAAGCCGCTGTATCTCGCGGCGAGGCAGGGCCTGTCGTTCGATGCGCCTGCCGCGGATGCGGGCACCTTCGACGAATACGTCTCCGACCCGGCCAAGCCCGTACCGTATCAGCCGCGCCCCGTGCACTTCGCCGACCACGACGCGTGGACGCGCTGGCTCGTCGTCGATCAGCGTTTCGTCGATGGTCGCCCCGACGTGCTGACCTATGTCAGCGAACCACTCAAGCAGCCGCTGCATATCGGCGGCGCGCCGCAGGTGCACCTGGTCGCCTCGACCAGCGGCACCGACAGCGACTGGGTGGTCAAGCTGATCGACGTCTATCCGGACACGGTGCCGTCGCGTCCGGAGATGGGCGGCTACGAGCTCGGCATCTCGATGGACATTTTCCGCGGTCGCTATCGCGCGAGCTTCGCAAAGCCCGAGGCAATTGCCGCGAACCAGCCGCTGGTTTACCAATTCGGCCTGCCGACCGCGAACCACGTGTTCGAACCGGGGCATCGCATCATGGTCCAGGTGCAGTCGAGCTGGTTCCCGCTCTACGATCGCAACCCGCAGACCTTCGTGCCGAACCTGTTCTTCGCCAAGCCGGGCGACTACGTCAAGGCGACACAGCGCGTCTACCGCGGCGGTGCCAACGCGAGTTACATCGAGCTGCCGGTGGTGCCGGCACGGTAGTCCAGATGTCGGCGATATCCTACGCCGACCGGTCGCCGTTTCGTACAGTGGCCGTTCGCGCGCATGCTATGATTTGCCTCACGCAATCGCACCGGACCGGAGACGAAAACACATGGCACGCGGCATCAACAAGGTCATCCTCGTGGGCAATCTCGGTGCCGATCCGGAAACGCGCTACACGCCGTCGGGCGCAGCGATCACTTCGATCCGCATTGCCACCAGCGAGTCGTGGAAGGACAAGCAGACCGGCGAGCAGCAAGAGCGCACCGAGTGGCATCGCGTCGATTTCTTCGGCCGCTTGGCCGAGATCGCCGGCGAGTACCTGAAGAAGGGCCGCCAGGTGTACGTCGAAGGCCGCCTGCGCACCGACGAATACGAGAAGGACGGGGTCAAGCGCTACTCGACCAAGATCGTCGCCGACGAGATGCAGATGCTCGGTGGCCGCGAGGGCGGTGGCGGCGAGGGTGGCGGTTATGGTGGCGGTGGCGGCTACGGCGCGCAACGCGAGCGCGGTCCCGCGCGCGGTCCGCAATCCGCGCCCGCACCGCGCAGCGCGCCGGCGCCGAAGCCGGCCGACAACTTCGACGACGACGAAATTCCGTTCTGAGTGGTTCGGCGCGCCTCGCCCACCCGGGGGCGTAGTCGGGCGGCAAATGCCTGCCGCGCGGGCGTGTGTCGTGCCCTGCTCGCCGTCGGTTGCATCGGAATGGTCGCCGTGTTGGCACCGCCTGCGTATGCGGTTCCGGTTGTCGGCTTGGCCGATTCCGCGGGATTGCGCGCGACCGTGTTCGGCACGCCGCCGCAAGACATGGCGCCGCTGCCGGCGACGGTGCCGCTGACCGAGGTCGATATCGCGCTGCCGTGGCGGCTGCCAGCTCCCGCCGTCTTCTGGTTCAATGTCCGCCTGCGCGCGTGGTTTTCCGCGCAGCCGGGCGAGGCACCGCTCGCCGTGGTCATCGCCGGCACCGGCAGCGGCGGCAACTCGGCAAACAATGCGACGTTGCGTGCGGTGCTCTATGGCGCGGGTTATCACGTGCTGACCTTGCCGTCGCCGACATTTCCCGGCTTCATCGTTGCGGCTTCGCATACCGGTGTCGCCGGCGACCTGTGGCAGGACAGCGAGGATCTGTACGCGACGATCGAGGTCCTGCGCGCGAATCTGCCGCGCGAGACGAAGATCTCCGCGATCGACGTCGTCGGCACCAGCCTCGGCGGCGCGCACGCGGCGGTGGTCAAGGCGATCGACGCGCGCGAGCATCGGCTCGGTATCCGCCGCGCGGTGATGATCAACCCGCCGGTCAGTCTCATCGCCTCGATCGGTCGCCTCGACCGGCTTTTTGCGCAGAGCATCGGCACCGACGAGGGCGCGGTCGAGCGCTTCTACCAGCGCCTGTATGCGCAACTGGCAAATGCGTATCGCGCGTCCGACGCCGTGCAGCTCGATGCGAACTTCCTGCTCGGTGCGGCGGCGGCGATCCTGACGAACGACCGGGAGTTCTCCGCGGCGATCGCGTTGACGTTTCGTGTCGCCTTCGTCAACCTGTTCTTCGCCGGCGATCTGTACGCGCGCGCCGGCGTCGTCGTCAATCCTGCGCAACCGCCGAAAGTGGGCGACGATCTCGAGCACTACGCGCGCGCGCTGCGCGGCAAGACCTTTGCCGAGTATTTCGACGGCGTGTTCGTGCCGTACTACACGCGGCACCGCGCCGGCGCGACGCGCGAGTCGCTCATCGCGCAGAGCCGGCTCGACATCATCGGCGATGCGCTGCGCAACGATCCAGATACCTATGCGCAGACCAACCGAGACGATCTGATTCTGGACGGTGCCGAGCTCGCCTGGCTCGAACGCACGCTCGGCGCGCGCATCGCCGTGTACGACCACGGCGGGCATCTGGGCAATCTCGGCGAACGCAGGCAGGTTGCCGATCTTCTCGACATGCTCGGCGGGCGCTGGCGCGGAGCCGCGCGATGAAAGCGCTGGCATGCGTGCTCGCCGCCGGCCTGCTCGCCGGCTGCGCGGTCGGGCGCGTTGAGCTGCGCACGCTGGCGCCCGATCGGCCCGCAGCGGCGAACGCGGCCGCGGCGGAACGCTACGCCGCGTTCGCGCAGGCGGCGGAGGCCGACGCGCAGGCGACGAAAGAGGCGAGGGCGGCGGAGTTGCCGCCGGTCACGCCCGCCGATGCGCCCTCGCTGCGCACCTACGATCCATGGGAGCGCATGAACCGTTTCACTTATCGCTTCAATGCGCGCTTCGACGAAGCGGTGTTCTTCCCGGTGGCCAACGCGTACCGGCGCATGCCGTTACCATTGCAGCGGGGCGTGCACAATTTCTTCGGCAATCTGGGCGAGCTGAACAGCGTGGTCAACTTCGCGCTGCAGGGCCGTCTCATCTACTCCGCGCGCAGCATCGGCCGCTTCCTGATCAACACCACGGTGGGCATCGGTGGCCTGCTCGATGTCGCAGCGAAATTGCGTCTTTCGGCGGCGGCGACCGGGCTTGGCACGACGCTGGCGAAATGGGGCATGCAGCCGGGACCGTACCTCGTGATCCCGTTCGTCGGGCCGTCCACGTTGCGCGACGGCATCGGCTTCTTCGGCGACATCGGCGCGGCCTGGGCGGTGGACATCGGCGGCCTGTATGACAGCAGCGGGCGCTCCTGGGCATTGGGCACCGTCAATGCGATCGATCAGCGCGCGAACATCGATTTCCGCTACTACGAAACCGGCTCCGCCTTCGAGTACGAAGCGGTGCGTTTTCTCTACGTGCGCAGGCGTCTGATCGAGGACGAAGGTCTGCGCCGCGCGCCGCAGCCGCGCGTGCCGGGCAAGGCGGCCGGACAATGACGGCAGAGCGCGCGACGTGATGGCGATGCGCGGGCGTCGCGTGGTGGTCTGGACGCTGAGCGCGCTGGCCGTGCTCGTGCTCGCGATTCCTGCTTGCTGGGGCGCGGCGGCGCTGTGGTACCAGTTGCCGGGCGGGCTTGCGCTGCGTGCCGCGGGCGTCCTGGTCTGGGCTGTGCTGTGTGCCGCACTGCTCGTGCTCGCCCGGCAGGGCAGGGCGCTGCTCGCGACGATCGGCTTTGTTGCGCTGTTCGCGGGACTGCTGTGGCGGTGGCAGACGATCGCACCATCGAATGATCGGCAATGGGCCGACGACGTCGCGCATGGCGTCACCGGCGCCGTTGCCGGCGACACCGTCACGCTCGACGACGTGCGCGACTTCGACTGGCGCAGCGAGCGCGAATACACACCGCATTGGGAAACGCGCCGGTACGACCTGAAGAAGCTCGAATCGGTCGACCTGATCCTGTCGTACTGGATGGGGCCGTCGATCGCGCACACGCTGGTTTCGTTCGGTTTTGCCGACGGCGCGCACATCGTTTTCTCGGCCGAGATCCGGCGCGAACGCGGCGAGAAATTTTCCGCTATTGGCGGCTTCTTCAAGGAATTCGAACTCGTTCTCATCGCGGCAGATGAGCGCGACATCGTGCGCCTGCGCAGCAACGTGCGCGGTGAGGACGTACGCCTGTTCCGCGTCAACATGCCGAAGCCGGCGATGCTGGCGCTGTTCCACGCCTATGTCGCCGAAGGCAACACGCTCGCTGCGACGCCGCGCTTCTACAACACGGTGACGACGAACTGCACGACGCTGATCTACCACATGATGCGCAGCATCGTCGGCAACCTGCCGCTGGACTGGCGTCTGCTGTTCTCCGGCCACATCGACGAATACGTCTATGCGCGCGGCGGGCTGGACACGCGCTATCCGCTCGAGCAGCTGCGCGAGCTCGGCAGCATCGACGCGCGCGCGCGGCAGGCGGACCGAAGCGGAAATTTCAGCGCCGAAATTCGCCGCGGGATTCCCGAGTTGCCACGCTAAGGCCGTTCTAGTCTTTCCACGCGAGGTCGTTGACGAGGTTGTCCTGGCGTTGGGTCCATCTCATACCCGTAACAG
This sequence comes from Rudaea sp., assembly GCF_057139185.1. Classification (NCBI taxonomy): domain Bacteria; kingdom Pseudomonadati; phylum Pseudomonadota; class Gammaproteobacteria; order Lysobacterales; family Rhodanobacteraceae; genus Rudaea; species Rudaea sp. Next base: position 114,814 of record NZ_DBNHDN010000006.1, read on the forward strand.
GAACGTCAGCTTGGACTGGTGTTCCACGATGAGTGGGGCAAGCGCAGCGTTGAAAGAAGCGCCGTATGGCGCGCTTAGATGCGCCTGGAAGGCGGCTTCGTCAGCATATTCCTCGTATACGAAGAAGGACTCGGGTTCGTCCGCCTTGCACGAGGCCTCGAACAGCACGTTGCCGGCCTCTCTGCGGACGGCCACGGCGTAATCCTTCAAAAGGGCCGTGACGGCGGCGGCGTTGCCAGCCGTGGCGGTGAAGGTGGCGTACAGAACAACGGGCGTGCTGTCGGTCATCGTATTTTCCTTGTCGTTGAATTTCGATGCGTCACGACTGTGCTTCGATCAGGGCTAGCACGTCGTCCCGCGTCGGCATCGCGGCGAAGGCGCCTTTGCGCGTCACTGCGAGCGCACCGGCGGCGGCGGCAAACCGCACGCTTTGCTCCAGTGCCGCACGGTCGCGGCAGAACGTACTCAGCGCCGTGCCGTCGGGCAGCCGCGCAAGCTGGTACAGCAATCCGCCGACGAAGGCGTCGCCTGCCGCGGTGCTGTCCTGCATCTGTACTCGGAACGCCGGCACTTCGCCGCTGTCTTCGCGCGTATGCCAGCGCAGCGGATGGTCGCCGTCGGTGACCAGAAGCAACTGCGCGTTGCCCTGCCACAGGCGTTCGATCACCGCCGCGCCGTCGGCGTGGGCGGCGTCGCAGAGCCAATCGAACTCCTCGCGCGAGAGCTTGACCATATCGGCCAGTGCCAATGCCTGCCACAAGCGCGATGCCGGATCCTCATCTCGCGGCCACAGCATTGGCCGCAGGTTCATGTCGAAGCTGACCAGCGCTCCCGCCGCGCGCGCGCGGCGCATGCCCTCGAATGTGGTCCGTGCGATCTGCTCTTCGGTCATGCAGACGGAGCAGACATGGAACAGGCGGATATCCTCGAACCTGAGCCGGTCGAAGTGCGCGGCGCGGAACAGCATGTCCGCCGACGGAGGTCGGTAGAAACTGAAGCTGCGCTCGCCGCGCGCATCCAGCGCGACGAAGGCCAGCGCGGTACGCGCCTTGTCAGTACGCACTACGCCGTCGGTGGTGACACCCGCCTCGCGTAGGCTCTGCAGTAGGAAATCACCGAACATGTCGTTGCCGAGCATGCCGACGAAATGACTGTCGCCGCCGAGCCGCGCCACCGCGACCGAGACGTTTGCTGGCGCGCCGCCGGCAAACTGCAGAAATGCGCGCGGCGCATCCGGCGTAGCGGGCGGTTGCGCCAGCATGTCGATCAGCGCCTCGCCGAAGCAGACGATTCTTCTGTGTATACCCATCGGTCCGCGCTCAGCCCATGTCCTCGTAGTCGGCGGGATCCGGCCCCAGTCGCGTGCCGTTGTCGAGTGCGTCGATCCCGGCGATGTCGTCGGCGTCGAGCGCGAAGTCGAAGATCGCTGCGTTTTCGTCGATACGCGCCGGCGTGGCCGACTTCGGGAAGATCACCCGACCCGCCTGGATGTGCCAGCGCAGGGTGATCTGCGCAGTGGTCTTGCCATGCTTGGCGGCGATCGTCTGCAATGCCTGGTCGGCGAGCAGCGCGCCGCCATGCGCCAGCGGGCTCCAAGCCTCGGTGACGATGCCGTGCGTCTTGTTGTAAGCACTCAGTTCAACTTGCTGCAACATCGGATGCAGTTCGATCTGGTTAACCACCGGCACCACGCCAGTGGCGGCGACAACGCGCTCGATATCCTGTGCGCGGAAGTTGGATACGCCGATCGAGCGCACTTTGCCGGCCTCCCGCGCCTTCATCAACGCCTCCCAGCTTTCGACGAAGCGGTCGTGGCGCGGGCACGGCCAATGGATCAAGTAGAGATCGACGTAATCCAGTCCAAGCTTGGCGAGGCTGGCATCGAGCGCCTTCAGCGCCCGCTCGCGGCCTTGGTCGGGATTGCGCAGCTTCGTGGTGACGAACAACTCGGAGCGCGGCAGGCCGGAGGCGTGGATCGCGCGGCCGAGGCCCTCCTCGTTGCCGTAGGCGGCGGCGCCGTCGATGTGGCGATAGCCCAGTTCGAATGCGGTGCCGAGCACACGCGGCACGTCGGCGTCCGCAACCTGCCACATGCCCAGCCCGAGTTGCGGGATACGCTGGCCGTCGTTGAGCGGAACGGATGGAATCGATGACATGGAGTCTCCTGAAAAATCCAGACGAATGAAGAGTCAGCGCAGTACATGCCGGGCACGTAGCGCGAAGGCGAGAATGACGACGAAGCCGAGTGCGGGTACCGCGAAGGCCCAGTGGATCCCGGCCGCATCCGAGACAGCGCCCATCAGCGCCGGCAGCAATGCGCCACCGATGATGGCCATAACCAGCATCGAGGAACCGAGCTTGCGATGGTCGTCGTCCATGCCCTCGAGGCCGAGCACGAAGATCGTCGGGAACATGATCGACATGAAGATGCTGACGCCAACCAGCGCGTAAAGGCCGATCATGCCGGGAAAGGCGATTGCGACGAGGCAGAGCAGTAGATCGATCAGCGCGAAAGCGGCCAACAGGCGCGTCGGCGACAGCTTACGCAGCAACGCGGAGCCGGCGAAGCGTCCGCCCATGAACAGCGCTAGCGAAAGCGTCAGAAACCCAGCTGCGGTCTTTTCCGGCGTGCCGGGCACCACGTCCTGGAAATAGCGGATCAGGTAGCTCCAGACGCCGACTTGCGCGCCGACGTAGAACAACTGTGCCACCACCGCGAACACGAAGTTGCGATTGCGCAACAGTTCCTTCAATTGTGCCCCTGTGCCGGCCTCGTGCCGGCCGCCTTCTTCGTGCGGGGTTGGGAATGTCGTCCGCGCTACCAGTGTCGCCCATAACGCCACTACCATGCCGATCACCAGATACGGCAGCTGCACGGCGTGCGATTCGGCGACGAAATATGCTGTGCGCGCGGCCGGCACCATCGCCGCGAGGTCCTGCGCGCGATGCTCGATTCCGGAAAAGATGAAGTGCGAGCCGATCATCACGCCGGTCATTGCGCCGAGCGGATTGAACGCCTGCGCCAAGTTCAGGCGCCGTGCTGCGCCTTCCGCCGGGCCGAGCACGATCACCAGCGAATTGGCCGAAGTCTCGAGAAACGCCAAGCCGCTGGCGATCACGAACAGCGCCAACAGGAACAAGCCATAGGTATGGATTGCAGCCGCAGGATAGAACAAGAAGGCGCCAGCCGCGAACAGCAGCAGGCCGAGGACCACGGCTGCCTTGTAGCTGTAGCGGCGCATGAATATGGCCGCTGGCATCGCGAACAGGAAATAGCCGAGATAGAACGCGCTCTGCACCAGCCCCGCCTGCAGGTCGGAAAGCTCGAAGGCCTTCTTAAACTGCTTGATCAGGATGTCGTTGAGGCTGGCCGCCGCGCCCCAGAAAAAGAACAAGCTGATGATCAGCACCAGCGGCAGCAGCGCGGTGCGCATTTCGGCATTGGCTGGAACCGTGGAGTTTTCGCTGTAGTGCATTCGATTTTCCTCCCAGTTACGAACAAACTGCTCTTGGTTGCCCGCTTCAGAAATTGACGCTGTTGCGTAGGTTCATCCGCAGCTCGCTGACCGCCCGACGCGCCTGGTCGATGGCGTCGGGCGTAGTGTCGCGCGCGGCGGCATCGCAGTTGGCGATGGCGATGTTGCCGCAGGGCATTCGCGCGCGCTCGTGCGGCGGCTGCTCACCGCGGTCGATGAACTCGTCGAATACCGAGGAATACATGTACGAATAACCATGTCCCCAGCGGTTGATGGTGATGCCGGCGATGTCGCGGCGAGCGTCGAAGCCGTATGGGCCGAGCATACGCGAAAGCTGGTCGCGCACGTGGAGTTCGTAGGTCTCGAAGTCGGTGCCGTACATCTCGTTGCGGGCGATGCGGTATTGGTCCTTGACCGGGAGCCCCGGTGTCTCGAACACGCGCAGCATTGTCAGTACGGTCGGTTCGTCGGGTGAGGTCGAACGCTTGTAGCCGCCGATGTCCACCGGGCATTCCAGCAGGATCTGAGAGTAGTAGCCGCTGGGGGCGTTGATGAAGCAGGCGCCGGCCTTGTGAAACGCACGCCAGTTGCGCAGCCAGACGTTGACCCAAAGGTTTACCGCATGCACCTGATAGCGCAGCGCTTCCTTCTGCCAGCTCGGCAATTCTTGGCAGATGTAGGGGATGATGTGGTGCCAGCACGCCAGCACGCAGTGGCGGGCGCGCACGCGATGAATTTTGCCGTCGCGGGAATAGAGTACGCTGACGCCGTTGGGTGTGTTGGCGACCTGAACCGCGGTGCTGCTCAGACGGATGCGATTACGGTTGGTGGGCAAGTCCAAGCGCGAATAATCGGCACGTTGCAGGATCGAGTCTTCGAGTGTCTTGCCGGGCAACGCCTCGGGGATCAGTTGGCGGACGATCAGGCGGGCGATGGTCGCGTTGCCGTCAGGAAAATGGTAGTTGGCAATGGGCTTGTGGGTCGTCGCCGCCGGTGGACTCGATGCGCTCGGTGGCAGCGGATTGTCAGGGCCGAGATCCATGCCGAGAAAACCCGGCATGCCGCGTCGGCGCGCCGCAATCGCCGACATCCCGGACAGCCCGCGCGCGCTGCCGAAGGTGCGGTCACGCAGGTAGGCGACGGCCATCGGGTCGACCTTGGCAATGTCCAGCAGGAAGTCGCGGTAGGTGATCCTGCGCAACCTCTTCACGCGCTCGGCAGGCGTCATATCGGGCAGATAGTCGGTCTTCGCGGTGTACAGCCGGTACACGTCCTTGCGCGCCCGCTCGTTCATCGGTGCGCGTGCAAGGAACTCGGACCATCGTTTCGTTTGGTCGGGCGGGGTATTCGGGTCGTGCAACGGGACGAATTCGATCCACGGCGCAGGATCGCCCATCAACAAGTCCTTGCTGAAAGTAGCCTGGTCGTAGTAAACCGACTGTCCCATGCCGAGGCGCTGGTAGAAAAAAGTGTCTTGGTTGTCACGATTGAGCCGGGCGATATCATCGATACCTATCGACTGCATGAAGCTGCGTGCGTTCTCGCTGCCGGGCGAGATACTAAAGGTGCCGGCGTTGGAGATCACGGTGCGGCCGCCGAAGTCGAACTCGTTGCGCTTGGCGTGGCCGCCGAAGTCGTCATGGTTGTCCAGTACCAGCGTGCGCGCCTGACCGCCACTGTCGCGTGCGTAATACAGAGCCGAGGACAGCCCACTTATGCCGCCGCCGACAACGACGAGGTCGTATTCCTCGCCGGCGTCTTGGATCTGCTCCTCATTGATGTGCAAAGTACCGTCGCGCATGGCATGACCGACCTGGTACGCTGGGAAGCTGCTGCCACGCATACCGGTCAGTGCGGGCGGATATAGGCCGCTCGGCGCCGCGGCCGCGTTCGTAGTCGGCGACGTCGACGGTATTCCCGCAGCGGCGGCCAACACATTTGGGACTAGGCCGGAAGCGGCAAACGCCAGCGAACTGTTGAGCATGCCATTGACGAAATCGCGACGCTCGATGTTGTCGAGCATGCCCAGCTTCTCGTACCTCTTCTCGGTCATGTGAGTCTCCTGAAATCAGAAGCGGTAATTGATGCGCGCATAGTAGTAACCACCCAGCGCGCTGATGGAATCCAGCGGGTCGTACATCCATTGGTAGGTTGCCTGGTTGCTGGCGCTGATGGCCGCAGCCGGAATCTTGCTGGGCTTTTTGTCGAAGACGTTATCGACGCCTGCGGTCACGCTGAGGCCATTGCCGAAGTCGTACCCACCGGACAAGGAGGTGATCAGTTTGGGTGAGATTGTGTAGTGATAATTGTTGCCGAGGCGCTTGATCGGCCCGTACTGAATAAAGCGAATCCCAAGGTTTACCTGGTCGCGCGTCCAGGCGAGCCCGGCGACTTGGGTGTATTTAGGCGACCGGTAGCGCAGGTTGTACTGGGTCGCTTCGTTAAGCAACGCGACGTACGGCAGAGTGGCGAGAATCGGTGGAATCCCCTCGGCTTGGGTGATGTCGGTCTTGACACTATTGAGGGCGTAGTCCCACGTCCACTTGCCGATGTCACTGTCGATGGTTCCGTCCGCGGTGAATTCGATGCCGCGAGTCTGGGTGGAGCCGATGGTGCGCAGGTAACTGACGAACAGCCCCTTGCCGGCGGGGACCGTGTAGCCGGCGTTGTTCAGCAGGGCATTGATGGTCGCCAGTTGGTTGGCATTCAGGACGTTGCCGTAGAAGTCCACCACCCGGGTCGGGTTGGTAGGGTCGTAGCCGACGTAGGTAGACATACCCAATTGGTCGTGGATGTCGATCTGGTAGCCATCGATTGCCAGATGCACATTGTCCGCCGGCGAGTATGTGAACCCCAAACTGTAGTTCGTGGATTTCTCCGGTTTGAGTGGGACCGCACCCAACGCAAGGGCCACGGGCGAGGAGACGCGGGCATTGATCTGTCGGTAGGTTGGCGTATCGGAAGTGAGTTGGAAGTTCTCCGCAGCCAGCGATGGGGCGTGAAAGCCATTGCTGACGGTGGCACGGATCGCGAACGTGTCGGTGAAGTCAAAACGCGTGGTCAACCGGCCGGTGGAGACGTTGCCAAAGTCGGAATGGTCTTCGAAGCGGCCGGCGATATCTAGGTACCAGCGTTCGGTGATGTTGGCCGATGCGCCGACGTAAGCCGCCAGACTGTGGCGCGTACCATGAACGGCATCTGCTGGCAAATATCCTGAATAGGCAGTGATGGCGCTGCCATACCAGGAGGCATATTCTCCCGCACCGCGGGTGTAGCCTTCGTTCTGGTACTCCAGCCCGGCGCTGAAATCCAATGGCGAATGGAGTGCGGCGACATCGAAGCCGCGGCGCAGGTCGAGATTGAGTACGGTCTGGGTGTAAGCCAGTTTGCCCGAATAGACGTCGGTAGGCGCGCCGGGATAGGTGAGCGAGTAGTTGGCTGAGTTCTTTGTGTATACGTTGTACGTGTCACGGTTATTGGTGGCGCTCAAGTCCCAATCCCAACTGCCGGACATGCCCTTCAGGCCGAGTACGGTGGTGTAGTCCTTTTCCTTGCCGACCGCCCTAGGCGTGAATCCGTTCGGATAAACTGTGTACAAGCCGGCGTTGCTAGTCCAAGTCGTGTAGGGCGTTCGCGTATTCTGGCGCGTGCTCATCCGGCGCTCGCTATAAGTCGCGAACGAATACAGCCTCGCCGAATCGCTGAGAGCATATTCAAGGTTGTATGCAGCGGACTTCAGATCGTATTGCGGGGTGCTGTAGGCGTAGTCCTTGACGTTGCCGCGGTTGACTTCGGCCGGGTTGGCGGTGGTGCCGGGGCACAGGCTGTTGTAGGTGCAGAGCTTGACTAGGGTGCCGCTGGAGTTGATCGCCGGGTACACCAGGTAGGTATCCCGATAGGGTCTGGTGCGGCTCGCTTCCTGCTGGTTGGTTATGTCTGCAGAGAGATCGATAAACCCATTTTGGCCAAGAGGCAGACCGATGCTCGCCCCGTATTTGCCGCGAACGCCGTCGCCGGCGAAGCTTGTGCCGCCTTCGGCCGACACGTTGCTACCGCTGCGAGAAGACTTAAGTATGATGTTGACCACGCCGGTGATGGCGTCGGAACCGTAGATAGCAGAGGCTCCATCGCGCAGCACTTCGACATGGTCGACCGCGCTCATCGGGATCAGCGCGATATCGGTATAGTTTTGACCGGGAAAGCTGGTGTCGCTGGTGTAGGGACTAACGTTGCGGCGTTTTCCGTTGATCAGAACCAGTGTGTAGCCCGGAGAAAGATTGCGCAGCATCGCGCCGCGGACCTGATTGTCCAACCCACTGCCATAAGTCTGCAGGCTCAGTGACGGCAGCTTGGTCAGCAGTGCTTGCAACAGATCGCCCTTGCCCGTGGCGACGAGGTCCTTCGCGCTAATAAGGTCGATCGGTGTGGAACTGTTCTCCACCGTGCGCGTGCTGTTGCGCGAACCGGTGACGAGGATGGTTTCCATGCTCTTGGGTTCCGTTTCCTGTGCGAAGGTGCCGACCGGCGCCACTGTGGCGGTTGACGCGATGGCAACAATGGTTGCGACGGATAGCGAATTGTGGATTTGCGTGCGTGATGGCTGTTTCATCTCGATCCCCTCAGATCTGATTTAATGAATGGGCGTGATTTAGAACGATCTAAATTCACTCGATAAAAAACGAGCTTTGACTCGCCCCATTTGCGGCGATGCTGCTCGGGAAGTTCGTATACCGCGGAAATTAGATCGATCTAAATACTCTTGCAAAAAAATAGCATAGTTTTGTATCGAATGCATGCTGCTTTGCGGTAGCGTGCGGCTTTCTTTCATGTACATGTCGGCGGAGGAGTGCTCGCGCGCACCTGCAATTGCGCGGACGCAGTAGTCTGGCGGAATCGGGTGTGTGCCGCGCCGAGCTGGGCGAGCAGCAACTCCGCCGCCTGCCGTCCGCGCTCACGCGGTTGTGTGGCGATCGTGGTCAGCGGCGGCGAGGCGAGCGCGGCTTCGGGAATGTCGTCGAATCCGGTCAGGGCGAAGTCGCGCCCCGGACGCAAGCTGCGCGCAACCAGGCCTAGCATCAGTCCCAGCGCGACCGCATCGTTGTAGCAGACCGCCGCGGTCGGATGGTGCTTGCCCTGGAACAGCGCCGGCGTGCTCGCCGCGGAATCGATGCGGCTCGGCTTGGTCTCGATCATCCACTCCTTGCGCGCATGCAGACCGGCCGCGCGCATCGCCTTCTCGAAACCGGCACGGCGCTGCCGGCACGAACTGGAATCCGCGTGGCCGCCGTAGAATGCGATGCGGCGGTGTCCGCGTTCGATCAGGTGCGCGGTGGCGAGTTCGGCGCCGTGCTGGTTGTCGAGGGCGAGGAAATCCCAGTTGCCGCCTTCGATCTTGCGGTTGAACACGAGCACCGGAAGGTGCGGGCCGAGCACGCTGCGCAATTGCGCCGCATCGCTGTGCTCCGCCGGGGAGAGGATCAGTCCGGCCGGGGTGTGCTCCATCAATGAGGCAAGCACGGCCTGCTGGCGTTGCGGGGATTCGCCGGTGTTGCCGAGCAGGGTGACGTAGCCGCGCTCGCCGAGTGCCTCGTCGACGCCGGTGGCGAACTCGGCGAAGAACGGGTTTGCCAGGTCGTTGATCACGAGCGCGATCGCATTCGAGGTGCGCCGACGCAGGTTCGCCGCGCCGCGGTTGTAGACGTAATTCTGCTTCTTCAGCTCGGCCTGCACGCGCGCGCGTGTGTCCGCATGCACGAGCGGGCTTTCGCGCAGCACGAGCGACACCGTCGCGCGCGACACGCCCGCGCCGGCGGCGATGTCGCAGACCGTCGGCGCACGCTGCGTGGACGCGGATCCGGTTGCGGCCTTCTTCATGTTCCTTCCCCCTGATCGGCGCGTATTCGCATCAACGGACCGGCGTATTCGGGCAGGCCGCCGGCGGCAGGTCGGCGACATGCGTGCCCCAGGCCGGTGCCTTGTCGGCCAGCGCGTAGCGGATCGTCGCGCCGTGGCGCAGCGTGTCCCAGTCGGTAAAGACTTTCGACTGGCTACGGCCGTCGATCTGTGCCGCTTCGATGTATTGCAGCTTGCGTCCGTCGGCGCCGGGTGCGTCGACCACGAGCGCCTTGCCGCCGGCGAGGTCGATCTCGACGTGCTCGAAGCGCGGCGCGTGCAGCAGCAGTTGGCCGGTGCCCGGCATGCCCGGATAGAGGCCGAGCGCGCTGAACAGGTACCAGGCCGACATCGTGCCGAGGTCGTCGTTGCCGGTGACGCCGTTCGGTCCGTCGGTGAACAGGGTCTGCGCGGCGCGCAGCACGACCGCGGTCTTCCATGGCGCACCGGTCAGCGTGTACATCCACGGGCTGTGCAGATCGGGTTCGTTGTTCGGGTTGTAGCGGAACTGATTGTAGTAGTCGTAGGCGCCCATCACCCATTCCTTGCGCGCCGCATGCAGCGGATCGGCGAGCAGCTTGTCCAGCGCGAAGAAGACGTCCAGACGTTTATGCGTCTGTTCGGCACCGCCCATCGCCTTGACCAGTGATGGCACATCCTGCTGTTCGAGCCACTGATACTGCCAGGCGGTGCCCTCGTGGAAACCGTCCTCGCTCGACGGCAGATACGGCTTGTCCTTTGGCGAGTACCAGTTGCCATCGATCGTTTTCGGCCGCGGGAAACCCTTGAAGCCGCCGTGCTCGTTGTCCACGACCGAGGCATCCCACAGGTTCTTCCAGTTGCCGCTGCGCGCCGCCCAGCGCCGTGCATCGGCGTTCTCGCCGAGGCCGCGCGCCATCAGGGCGAGCGCGCAATCGGCCTGCGCGTACTCGAACGTCGCCGAGGCCGCGTGCTCCTGGTCGACATCCATCGACTTCTTTTTCGACGAGGTTTTCTCGTACTCGACGAAGCCGTGGGCGATGTAGTTGGGGTTGCCGGCGCGACCTTCCTCGCGCCACGAACGCGGCGGTACACCGTCGGCGTTCTGTTTGAGCGCAGCGTAGGCACGCTTGGCTTCCTCGTCCTGCAGCGCGCCGTACTTCCACAGATCGGCGAGGAACGGCGTGACCGGGTCGCCGGTCATCGTGTTCGTCTCGTAGTTCGCATAGCCCCAGCGTGGCAGCCAGCCACCCTGTTCGGCGATCGTCACCACCGTTCGGGCGATGTCGCGCGCACGCTGCGGACGCAGGATCGCGAGCAACTGGTTCTGCGCACGGTAGGTGTCCCAGAGCGAGAAGTATTCGTAGTAGGTCCAGCCGTCTGCAGTGTGGATCGCGTCATCCCAGCCGCGGTAGCGGCCGTCGGCGTCGCTGCCGGTGAGCGGCTGCAGCAGGCTGTGATAGAGCGAGGTGGTGAACACGACGCGGTCTTCCGGCGTGCCGCCGCGCACGCGCACGCTGGCGAGCTCCTTGCGCCAGGCGTCCTGTGCGCGTTGCTTCACTTCGTCGAACGCGAGCGGCCTGCCCCCGCCGTAGCCTTCCGCGCGCAGGTTGTTGCGCGCGCCTTCGGCATCGACGTGCGAGACCGCACTCAGGATCGTCACGTTGCGCGAGTCCTTGGTGTCGAACGTGAACCAGGCGCCGTTCGGGGCTTCGGCGGCGCTGGTTTCGTTCGTGCCGGGTATCGCCTTGAGCTTGCCCCAGGTACCGTGCGCGCGGAATGGGCGGTCGAATTCGAGCCGGAACCAGGTCGTGTACGCGCTGCCGCCGCAAAAGCCGATCGCTTCGAGCGAGCCCTCGACGGCGCGGTCGCCGACGACCTTGAGCTCGCTGTGGATGATGCGGTGGCGAACTGTGGCCTGGCCGAGGTTGACGAGAATCTGCGCCTGCGCGTCGCCGGCGAACGTGTAGCGCTCAGCACCGACGCGGGTCAGCGCGCTGGTTTCCACATTGATGCCGCCGTAGTCCGTCAGGCGCACCTTGTAGTAGCCGGGCCTGCCGATCTCGCCCTGGTGTTCGTAGGCGGCGGCGTAGTGCGACTGGTCGAAGGTCTCCGGTTTGCTCGTGTCGAAGGCGAAGCCGGCACCGGCGCCGATCGTGCCGGTCACCGGCAGGATCGAGATGAGGCCACCCTGCTCGAAGCAGCCCGCGCCCGAAAGGAAAAAGTGGCCGAAGCCGCGGATCTTCTTGTCGGTGTATTGCCAGCCGGCGTAGTGCGAACCGATCGGACTGACCTGGATCATGCCGAACGGTGCCGACGCGCCCGGGAACGTGTTGCCCTCGTCCTGGGTGCCGATGAAGGTGTTGACCGTGGCGATCGGGTCCGCTTCCGCGGCGACGGCGCCCGCGCACGACATGACGGCGAGCAGGATGGCGGCTGGTATCTGGTTTGACATCACGAAACGTTCCTTTTCGCTTTCGGTCGGCTCGGTTGCCTTCGCTTCCGTCACCATGGCGGGGTCAGGCCTCACGCAACGCCGCAACGATTGCGCGCACGCGCGCAACGTCGGTCTGCACGAAATCCGGCTCCAGTCCGGGAAGGTCTTCGCGACGCAGGCGCATGCCCGAGCGGCGTGTCGTACCGGCCGAGGAATGGCACTCGACCACGCCCGTGCGCGCGACCAGTTCGCGCACGTTGTCGGCTCTGACGCCGCCGCCGGCCAGGATTGCGATGCGGCCTCTCGCCCGGCGCACATGGTTCGCGATCGCATCGGCACCCTGCGCCGCGCTCGCCGCCGCGCCCGACGTGAGCACGCGCGCGCAGCCGAGCGCGATGATGTCCTCGAGTGCCGCGGCCGGATCGCGCGCCGTGTCGAAGGCGCGATGGAAGGTAATGTCGAGCGTGCCGGCGGCCGCGACGAGGCGTCGGCACAGCGCGACATCGACATTGCCGTCCGCGTCGAGCGCGCCGATGACGACGCCATCCGCGCCGCTGCGCACGCAATCTTCGATGTCGCCGAGCATGGCTTCGGCCTCGAGCTCGCTGTAGAGAAAATCGCCGCCGCGCGGACGCACCAGTACGTGGATCGGGATACGCAGCCGCTTGCGCGCCTCGACAAGCGTGCCGTGCGACGGTGTCGTGCCGCCCTCGCGCAGGTTGGCGCAGAGTTCGATACGGTCGGCGCCACCTTCCTGCGCGGCAAGGGCGGAGGCGATCGAGGCGGCGGCGATTTCGAGCAGGGGCATAGGCGATCAGGCGCAAGGCAAAACGACAAGCTGAACGTGTGCATGCCGTTGTGCGGCGTGCATCTTGCCGGGAATTCGGGCATTCTTGTGTTTGGATCGATCCAAACACATGATGGACTCTATCACTTTCGCGTTGCAGGTAAACATTGCAGCGCACCATCAAGTCGCGACGACAACGCCGTATCGATGCACATGCCGAAACGCCCATCCTAGGAAGCGCCGTGTACCTGAAGTTGTTGCTGGCTTTCATTCCGTCGCTCGCGGCATTGTTCGTGCCGGCCGTCGCTGCGGAGACCGCGCCACCGTTGCCGGCGGTCGTTGCCGCGCACGGCGTGCCTGCACTCGCGCCGAGCATCGAAGCCTGGCGCCAGCTCGGCTTCGGCATGTTCATCCACTGGGGCCTGTATTCTGAGCTCGGCGGCGTCTGGCAGGGCAAGCCGGTGACCCGGGGCTATTCCGAGCAGATCCAGAGTTTCGCGAACATCTCGCGCGCGGACTACGCCAAGGTTGCCGCGCGCTTCACCGCGGCGAAGTTCGATGCCGATGCGATCTGTGCGCTGGCCAAGGACGCCGGCGCGCGCTACATCCTCATCACCAGCAAGCACCACGACGGCTTCGCCATGTTCGACACGAAGTCGACCGACTACAACATCGTCCGGCGCACGCCGTTCGGCAAGGATCCGCTCAAGTTGCTGTCGACGGCGTGTCGCAGGATCGGCCTCGGCTTCGGCGTGTATTTCTCGCTGGTCGACTGGCATGCGGGGCACGCGTTCGATTCCGACAACAACAACCCGATCCCGGCGTCGATGGAGCCGTTGATCGAGCAGCAGCTGCGCGAACTGATGACCAACTACGGTCCCATCGCGGAGGTCTGGTTCGACATGTCCGCGCCGACACCCGAGCAGAGCCGCAAATTCGCGGCGATCGTGCGCGAGCTGCAACCGCGCGCGGCGATCAACGGACGCATCTGGAACAACGTCGGTGACTTCGTCACCCTCGGCGACAACGAAGTGCCTCCGCCGGGCCTGCAGCCGCCGTTCGAAGTGCCGGCGTCGATCTATCACGAGACCTGGGGCTATCGCAGCTGGCAGAAGCGCGACGACGTCGACGCCAAGGTGCGCGAGCTTGTGCACGGCTTGGTCGAGGCGCGCGCGCACGGCGGCAACTACCTGCTCAACATCGGGCCGATGGGCGACGGCGCCATCGTGCCGTTCGAGGCACAGGTGCTGCACGGCATCGGTGCGTGGCTGCGCGCGCATCCGGGTGCGCTCGATGTCGGACATCCGAACCTGCCCGGAAAAGTCATCGCCGTTGCCGCGGACGGATCGATCCGGATCGCGCGCAGCGATTGGTCCGCGGGCACGAGCTTCGGCTTCGGCAACGGCTACACGACGCAGTATCCGACGACGGTGGTGCTGGCGGCGGCGATTTCCTCGCCGCGTGCGCGGGTGCTGACCCTGCATATCGACGGGGTCAAGGCGCGCGGCGACCGACGCTATCGCATCGCCGTCGGCGATGAGGCGCGCGAGGTCGGTGGAGCGCATTTGGGCGACAAGGCTGGTGTCGGCATGTTTCGCATTCCGGCGGCGAACGCGATGCCCGTGTCGATTCGTCTCGCCGATCCGGCCTACGCCGCCGAGGATCTGGGGCTGGATTTCCAAGCGATCGAGTTGCACCCAAGCAGCGAAGGTTCGCAATGAGCCTGTCTCGCCGCCGCTTCATCGCTGCCGGCGCCGCTGCGCTCGGTGCGGGTGCGCTGCCGCATCGCGCAGCCTGCGCCGATGCGGCAAACACCTTGCCGCGGCCGACGCCGCAGCAACTGCTGTGGCAGCGCGACGAATTGGCGATGTTCGTTCATTTCGGAGTCAACACGTTTACCGATCGTGAGTGGGGGCTGGGCAACGAAAATCCGGCGATCTTCAACCCGACCGCGCTCGACGCACGCCAGTGGGCGCGCAGCGCGCGCGATGCCGGCGCGCGCGCGATGATCCTGACCGCGAAGCACCACGACGGCTTCTGCCTGTTTCCCACCAAGACGACGAAGCACTCGGTCGCGAGCAGCCCGTGGCGCGGCGGCAAGGGCGATGTCGTGCGCGAGTTCGCCGATGCCTGTCGCGCCGAGAACCTGCGCGTCGGCCTGTACTGCTCGCCGTGGGACCGCAATTCGCCGGTTTACGGCAGCGCGCGCTACGACGATTTCTACCACGAGCAGTTGAGCGAGCTGCTGACGCGCTACGGCGACATCCACGAATTGTGGTTCGACGGCGCCAACGGCGAAGGCCCGAACGGCAGGCACCAGACCTACGACTGGCCGCGCATCCACGCGCTCGTGCGCAGGTTGCAGCCGAACGCGGTGATGTATTCCGACGCCGGTCCCGACGTGCGCTGGTGCGGCAACGAGAACGGCATGGCCGGCTATCCGAACTGGGCGATGGTGAATCCCGCACGCGTGCCGTATCCCGGCGCGGACAGCCCCGAGGTGAGCGACGCGCTGCTGCACGGCGACGCGGGCGGCCGCGTCTGGCGCCCGGCCGAGGCCGATGTGTCGATCCGCCCGGGCTGGTTCCATCACGCGGCCGAGGACGACAAGCTCAAGAGCGTGGAAACCTTGAACGAAATCTGGTTCCACTCGGTCGGGCACAATTCCAAGCTGTTGCTCAACGTGCCGCCGACGCGCGAGGGCCGGTTCCATGCGAACGATGTTGCGCGCCTGCGCGAATGGCGCGCGGCGCGCAACGCACTGTTCGCGCGCGATCTCGCCGCCGGAAAAGCCTCGGCATGGAGAAAAACCGGCGAGCGCGGCGCGGTCGCCGAAGTCGACCTCGGCACGGTCGCGCGCATCGGCGTCGTGCGCCTTGGCGAAGACATCGAGCGCGGCCAGCGCGTATCGAATTACGCCTTGCATGGTGCGGCCGCCGACGGCCATTGGCAGGAACTCGCGCAAGGTTCGACGATCGGGGCCTGCAAGCTCGAGCGCGTCGCGCCGCAGCCGCTGCGCAAGCTGCGCGTGACCGTTCTCGATGCGATCGCGCCGCCGTTGCCGCTGCGCATCAGCGCGTACCCGGCCGGCGCAGATTGAGCGCTTGGTATACTCGGCGGCGGATGTCGAACCCGCCCGCGCCTACTGCATGACCGCCACGGACAACACTGCTGCGCAGGATCAGGCGCAGTCGAAACGCCTGAACAAACACATCGCCGAGACCGGCTACTGCTCGCGGCGCGAAGCGGATCGGCTGATCGCGGAAAAACGCGTGACCCTCAACGGCAAGCCCGGCGGCGTCGGCAGCCAGGTCGCGGAAGGCGACGAGGTGCTGATCGACGGCCAGCCGCTGCTGCAGCGGCGCAGCGGTGCGCGCGGGCGCAGGCATGTCTACATCGCGCTGAACAAGCCGGTCGGCATCACCTGCACGACCGAACGCGAGGTCAGGGGCAATATCGTCGACTTCGTCGACCACGCCGAGCGCATCTTCCCGATCGGCCGCCTCGACAAGGATTCCGAAGGCCTGATCCTGCTCACCAGCAACGGCGATATCGTCAATGAGATCCTGCGTGCGGAGAACAACCACGAGAAGGAGTATCTCGTCGGCGTGAACAAGGCGGTGACGCCGGAATTCCTCGCCGGCATGGCGCGCGGCGTGCGTGTTCACGGGCAGATGACCAAACCGTGCAAGACTGCGCGCATCGCCAAGTTCGGTTTCCGCATCGTGTTGACGCAAGGGCTGAACCGGCAGATCCGCCTGATGAGCGAGGCGTTCGGCTACCGCGTGACCCAGTTGCGCCGCGTGCGCATCGTCAACGTCAAGCTCGGCGCGCTCAAGCTTGGCCAGTGGCGCAACCTGACCGAGCAGGAGTTGCGCGGTCTGCTGCCGCAGCGCACGGACTGGTGAGCACTCGCCGGCCAGGGCTTCGGCGCCGCACCGACGCGATGGGGGATCGAGGTGCAGAAACTGCTGGCGCGGGCCCGGGGCGCGGCGTTGCGGCGCCCACCATGCGGGTTCCGGTGGCGGACCACGGGGGCTACTGGACATCGCCCCGGCTTGGCCTCATCGTTGGGATGAGCAGGGATGTGTGGTGCTCTGTCGATTTTCGTTCGGGGGGAATCCATGTTGCGATCCAGCATTGCGGGACTTGTTCTGTTTTTTCTTCTCGGCGGCTGCCAGGCGCCGACGAAACCGCCGCAGTTCGACTACGACCTGATCGTCCGTCACGGCACGGTCTACGACGGCAGCGGCGGGCCGCCGCGCCAGGCCGATGTCGGCGTGCGCGGCCAGCGCATCGCCGCGATCGGCGATCTGGCCGGGGCGCATGCGGTACGCGAGGTCGATGCGCGCGGCCTCGCCGTCGCGCCCGGGTTCATCAACATGCTGTCGTGGGCCGGCGACGCGTTGTTCCACGACGGCCGCTCGATGTCGGACATCAAGCAGGGCGTGACGCTCGAAGTGTTCGGCGAAGGCGAGTCGCTCGGACCGCTGACGCCGAAGATGCGCGAAGAAGCGGAGAAACTGCAGGGCGACCTCAAGCACCCGGTTACCTGGAGCGGCTTCGGCGAAGGCATGCAGGCGCTCGTCGCGCACGGCATAACGCCGAACATCGCCTCGTTCGTCGGCGCGACTACGTTGCGCATTCACGAAGTCGGCTACGCCGATCGCGCGCCGAACGCGCAGGAACTCGCCAACATGCAGGAACTGACGCGCACGGCGATGCGCGAAGGTGCGCTCGGCGTCGGCTCCTCGCTGATCTACGCGCCGGCGTTCTACGCGAAGACCGACGAGCTGATCGCGATCACCAAGGCCGCGGGCGAATCCGGCGGCGGCTACATCTCGCACATGCGCAGCGAAGGGCCGCGTCTACTCGAGAGTCTCGACGAGTTGATCCGCATCGCGAGCGCGGCCGGCGTGCACGGCGAGGTCTATCACTTCAAGGCTGCGGGTCGCGACAACTGGCCCAAGCAGGCGCAGGCGATCGCGATGATCGAGCACGCGCGTCGGCACGGCCTGGATATCTCCGCGAACATGTACACCTACACCGCAGGTGCGACCGGACTCGACGCCGCAATGCCGCCGTGGGTGCAGGAGGGCGGCCTCGACGAGTGGATCAGGCGGCTGAAAGACGCGAAGACGCGCCAACGCGTGATTCGCGAGATGAACACGCCGACCGACAAGTGGGAAAACCTGCTGCTCGCCGCGGGCAAGCCCGAAAACGTCCTGCTCGTCGCGTTCAAGAATCCGCGGCTGAAGCCGCTGACCGGCAAGACGCTGGCCGAAGTGGCGAAGATGCGCGGCAAGACGCCTGCAGAAACCGCGATCGATCTCGTGATCGAGGACGGCAGTCGTGTCGGCACGGTGTATTTCCTCATGTCCGAGGACAACGTCCGCCAGGCCGTTGCGTTGCCGTGGATGGCATTCGGTTCGGACGAGGGCTCGGAAGCGCCCGAGGGTGATTTCCTCAAGTCGCAGCCGCATCCGCGCGCCTACGGCAACTTCGCGCGTGTGCTCGGCAAGTACGTGCGTGAGGAAAAGGTTGCCGGCTTGTCCGATGCGATCCGGCGTCTGAGCTCACTGCCGGCGAAGAACATGAAGCTGCGCGATCGCGGCGAGCTGAAGGCCGGCGACTACGCCGACATCGTGATCTTCGATCCGGCGACGATCGCCGATCACGCCACCTTCGACAAGCCGCAGCAATACGCGACCGGCGTGCGCGACGTGTTCGTCAACGGCGTGCAGGTGCTCAGGGACGGTGAGCATACCGGTGCGAAGCCGGGCATATTCGTGCGTGGACCGGGCTGGGCAGGGTGGAAGACCGAAGCGAAGTAATTTTTTCTCGTCATTCGCGCTGTCGCGGGAATGGCGGCAAATGCAAGGCAATCATCCCGACATGGCATCTGATTCCAGGAAGCACGACGTTCTGATTCTCGGCGGCGGCATCATCGGCCTCGCCTGCGCCTACTACTTGCTCAAGTCGGGTCGCGGCGTGACGATCCTCGAGCAGAACACACTGGCCAGCGGTTCCTCGCACGGCAACTGCGGCACGATCACGCCCAGCCATGCGCCGCCACTGTCGCAGCCGGGCATGATCGCCAAGGCGCTGAAGTGGACGCTGGCTGCCGACGCGCCGTTCCGCGTGGCGCCGCGGCTCGATTTCGAACTGTTCGGCTGGATGCTGCAATTCGCGCGGCGCTGCAACCAGAGCGACTACCACCGCCTCGCGCTCGCCAAGGGCCCGTTGCTGCTGCGGTCGCGCAAGCTGCTCGGCGAGCTCGTGCGCGCGGAAAACCTGCAATGCGAATTCGAGGAAAGCGGCACGCTCTACGTGCACCGCGACGAAGCCGCGTTCGATGCCGCGAGCGGTCTGCCGCAGACGCTGGCCGATTGCGGCATCGTCATGCAGCGCATCGACGCGAAACGCTGCCGCGCGATGGAGCCGGCGCTCAACGACAGTATCGTCGGCGGCTACTGGAATCCGTACGACGCGCGCCTGCGCCCCGACCGCTACGCCGCAGAACTCGCGCGCGTGGTCAAGGCGCTCGGCGGCGAGGTGCACGAATCGACCACGATCACCGGTTTCCGCAACGCGGCCGATCGCATCGATGCGGTGCTGACCGATCGAGGCGAATTCGCCGCGGACGAGGTCGTGTTCGCGCTCGGCGCATGGTCGCCCTGGCTCGCGCGCCAGTTGGGCCTGCGCCTACCGATCCAGCCCGGCAAGGGCTATTCCATCACCTACACGCGGCCCGCGTGCGCGCCGCGCATCCCGCTGACGTTGCGGGAACGCAGCGTGTGCGTGACGAGCTGGGATTCCGGCTACCGCCTCGGCAGCACGATGGAATTCGCCGGCTACGACACGCGCCTCAACCGCGCGCGCCTCGACGCGCTCAGGCGCGGCGCGGCGGAATACCTGGTCGAGCCCGAAGGACCGGTCGTGGTCGAGGAATGGTACGGCTGGCGGCCGATGACGTACGACGATTTGCCGATCATCGGCCGCACCTCGCAATGGCGGAACCTGATGCTCGCGACCGGGCACAGCATGCTCGGCGTGACCATGTCGGCCGCGACCGGCGAACTCGTCGCGCAGTTGTACGCCGGCGGCGACACCGCCCTCGATGCGGCGACGTTCTCGCCCGCACGCTTCGGATTGTAGACCTGGCAGACATGAGCGTCGCAACGTCGCCCGGCACACCGCGCCCGACGCCGGCACACGCGCTGCTCGAATGGCTTTCCGCTGCAGCCGTCGCGCAGCAGTTCGCCGGTATCGCCCAGCGCCTGCGCGCGCCGTTGCCCGCGCTGGCATCCGAGCGAAAACTCGCACTCGATACCGCGATGCGGCTCGGCCAATACGGTCAGGCGTTGCCTGCGTTCATCGTGCTTTCGCAGTTGCGGCACGAGTTGCCGAGCGATGCCGAGGTGTGTGTGCGGCACGATATCGAACGTGCCTACGGCATCGCCGGGTGGCACGAACAGCAGGGCCGCCCGGCCGCCGCGCTTGCCGCTGCCGATACGCTGCTGCGGCAGGTGCCCTGGCATCGACCCACGCGCATGCTGCGCGCGAGCGTTCTCGCCGAACGTGGAGAAGCGGCGGCAGCCGTCGCTGAATACCGCCGCATCCTCGACACCGTGCCGGGCGATGCGATCGCCGGCAGTGCGCTGCTGATCGCGATGCAACACGATCCGGCGCAGTCTGCCGATGCGATCGCCGACGCGCATCGCGCCTGGGCTGCGCGCCACATGCCGCAGGTCGCGGCGCGCTGGCCGGCTTGGATGGCGCAGGCCGATCCTGGTCGACCGTTGCGCATCGGCTGGCTGTCGCCGCGATTCTTCTCCGGCCTTGTCGCCGACTTCTTCCTTGGCGTACTAGAAAAATTCGATCGCGCCGAAGCGAAGCATGTGCTCTACGACACCGGCGGCATCGACGAT
Organism: Rudaea sp.; assembly: GCF_057139185.1. Classification (NCBI taxonomy): domain Bacteria; kingdom Pseudomonadati; phylum Pseudomonadota; class Gammaproteobacteria; order Lysobacterales; family Rhodanobacteraceae; genus Rudaea; species Rudaea sp. The sequence goes on from NZ_DBNHDN010000006.1 coordinate 135,316, forward strand.
GCGGTCAGCGCGCGTTTCCGTGCCGCCGCGGACGAGTGGCATCGCGTCGACGAGCTCGACGACGCGGCGCTGTGCGAGCGCATCCGCGCCGACCGCATCGACGTGCTTGTCGAATTGGGCGGACATAGCCCCGGCAACCGCCTGCGCGCGTTCGCGTGGCGACCGGCGCCGGTACAGGCGACGTGGCTCGACTACTTCCACAGCACGGGCACCGAGGCGGTCGACGTGCTGGTCAGCGATGCGATGCTCAGCCCGCCACGATTCGCTCATCGTTACAGCGAACGCGTGCTGGCGTTGCCCTCGGGGCGCCTGTGCTGGTCGCCGCCGGCCGATGCGCCGCCAGTCGTGCCGCACGCCACCGCGCCGCTGCGCTTCGCCAGTTTCAACCGCGTCAACAAGATCAACGACGAGGTGCTCGCCGCATGGTCGCGCATCCTTGCCGGTGCGCCGGGCAGCGTTCTGCGCCTCAAGGCGCGGGCGTTCGACCTTGCCGACGAGCGTGCGCATTTCCTCGCGCGTTGCGCCAAACACGGCGTCGTGGCAGGACGTCTGGAACTGCTCGGCTACGGTTCGCACGCGCAGGCGCTGGCCGCGTACGCCGACGTTGACATCGCGCTCGACACGTTCCCGTTCTCCGGCTGTGCGACCAGCCTCGACGCACTGTGGATGGGTGTGCCCGTGGTGACGCTGGGCGGCGAGACGATGGTGAGCCGGCAGGGCGCGAGCCTGCTGACGTCGCTGGGACTGGAAGAATGGATCGCGGACGATGCCGATGGCTACGTTCGCCGCGCGCTGGACCTGGCGAACGACGCCGCGCGCAGATACGCGTTGCGCGCGGGCCTGCGCGACCGCGTGCGCGAGCGGCTGTGCGATGTCGATCGGCATGCGCGCGAGTTGAGCGGTGCGCTGCGTGGAGCATGGCGACACTGGTGCGCGGTATGATTGTCGTTCGCTCGTCGTTCCCGCGAAGGCAGGAATCCAGTTCTTGCTCTTGACCTAAAAAGCACGAAATGAAAATACGGATTCCTACCTTCGCCGGAATGACGGCCCCGGAGTTCGCCATGACCGAAACCTGCACCCTCCACCGCGGCACCGCACCGCTGCTGATCTCGCTGCCGCACGACGGCACCGCCTTGCCCGACGACATCGCCGCGCGCCTCGTGCCCGCAGCGCGGCGCGTGCCCGATACCGACTGGCACGTCTCGCGCCTGTACGCGTTCGCGCGCGAGCTGGGTGCGTCGATGCTGGTGCCGAAGTATTCGCGCTACGTTGTCGATCTCAACCGTCCGCCCGACGACGTCTCGCTGTACCCCGGGCAGAACACGACGGGCCTCTGCCCGATCGTGCAGTTCTCGGGCGAGCCGGTGTATCTGCGCGGGCAGGAGCCGTCACCCGAGGAAGTCGCGCAGCGCGTCGAGCGCTACTGGCGGCCGTACCACGCGGCATTGATCGAGGAGATCGCACGCATCAAGGCCGCGCACGGCCGCGCCGTGCTCTGGGAAGGGCATTCGATCCGTTCGCTCGTGCCGTTCCTGTTCGACGGCCGGCTGCCGGATTTCAACCTCGGCACCGCGGGCGGCGCGAGCTGCACGCCGGCCTTGCAACAGCGTCTCGAAGCCGTGCTCGCCGCGCAGAAAAAATATACTTTTATCGTCAACGGCCGCTTCAAGGGCGGCTACATCACGCGCCACTACGCCGATCCCGGCAACGGCGTGCAGGCCGTGCAGCTCGAACTCGCGCAGCTCAACTACATGGATGAGGACTCGTTCGAGTATCGCGATAATCTCGCCGAGCCGACGCGGGCACTGATCCGGCAGCTGCTCGAGGCGACTCGTGCGATGCCGTAGCCCGGATGCAGCGCAGCGGAATCCGGGATCGCCTGTTCAAAGCCCCGGATTGCGCCGCTTGCGCGGCTTCATCCGGGCTACTCGCTCGCAGCGCCGACGCAGGCGCTGATCCGCCGCTTGATCGAGACCGTCCTGGCCGAATAGGACACGCAGGGCAATCACGGCGAGCGGTCATTTCACCGCCGTTCCGAGCAACAGCGACGTTGCCGCACCCGTCGCGGCCAGCAAGACTACGACGATCCACGGCGGCAGCTTCCAGCGCACGAGCAGGAGGAAGCCGGCTAGAGCAGGCACCGCGTCGTACCAACGCAGGATCGCCGTCGTGCATACCGGATCAACGAAAGCCACGGCGAGGATGCCGACGACGGCTGCATTCGCGCCGCGCATCGCCGACTGGGCGAGCGGTCGGGCACGAAGGGCGTTCCAGAACGGCAGCGCGCCGTAAACGAGCAGCAGGCCGGGCAGGAACAGGCCGATCAGCGCGATCATGGCGCCGAGCGGGGCGTTGTGCATGGGCGTTGCCAATGCGCCGAGATAGGCAGCGAAGGCGAACAGCGGTCCGGGAACGGCCTGCGCTGCGCCGTAGCCGTTGAGGAACGCCGCATCGGACACCCAGCCCGGCGACACGACTTGCGCCTGCAGCAGCGGCAGCACGACATGGCCGCCGCCGAATACCAGTGCGCCCGAACGATAGAACGCGTCGAACAACGCCAGTTCCGGATTGTGGGCAACTGCGGCGACCAGTGGCGGCAAGGTGAGCAGAGCTGCGAAAACGATCAGCGCGAATGCTCCTGCGCGTCGAGTGATGGGAAACTTTCCCGTGTACGACGTTTGCGATGCGCCGTTTCCTCGGCATAGCCACGAACCGAGCGCGGCGCCCATGCCGATCGCGGCGATTTGTCCGAATGCATTGCCCGACAGCAGGACGATCGATGCTGCCGAGGCCGTGATGATTGCGCGCACGATATCCGGCGTCAGGCTGCGCGCCATGCCGAACAGTGCCTGCGCGACGACCACTACCGCGACGAGCTTCAGGCCGTGCAGGCACCCCGTCGCCAACGCGCCCGAGAGCGTGCCGGAGGCGAGGGCGAAAGCAAGCAGGATGACGGCGGACGGCAGCGTGAATCCGAGCCATGCTGCAATGCCGCCTGCGAGTCCGCCGGCGCGGCGCAGCCCCAGAACGAAGCCGACCTGACTCGACGCGGGTCCCGGCAGAAACTGGCACAACGCCACGATGTCGGCGTAGCCCGTTTCGTCGATCCAGCGCCGGCGCAGCACGAACTCGTCGCGGAAGTAGCCGAGGTGCGCGATCGGGCCGCCGAACGAGGTCAGGCCGAGTTTGAGAAACGCCGCGAACACCTCGCGCGCAGAGCCGGGCCGACTGTCGTTCGCGAACGCCATGTGGTCGATCTTAATCAGTCCGGTTCGCGCGGTCTGCTACGCCGACTCGAAGTGGCATTGGCATCTCGACATGCGTAGGTTGGGGTGCGAAGCCCAGCCAAGTTTCTGTGGAAGCGCTGGGCTTGTCAGCCCAGCCTACGTGCTAAAAAAGCGTCAGTCGTATCGGCAATTTGAGCAATGAAGTGAATGTGCTTTCGAAGACCATCTCGAGTCACTGCATGTTGTTTGGGCCGAGGTTCGCCAGTGGTTGGGCGGAGGGAGCGATGTGCGATATCCCCACGCTTTTTGACCAAAAGATTCAGCTCTGCTTTGGCCTTGGTTGGATCGCAATTATTCCAGGTCCAAGCGTCTGAAACATCGAGTGAAAGATACTTTTGGAAGAGCTGACGAACTCTGTCTGCACTCGGGCTATGAAATGACTTCAGGTCAATTTCTAACGAATTGCGATAGAAGCTTGATAGGGCATCATTTGCCTTGTCTTTGGCGCATATTGAATCGATTGCCTCGACAATTCGATCTTCAAAATAAGTTTCGAGTGCTGCAAGCGCCATAACCAAGCTAGCGCGCTTGAGAACTTCTATATCCGAAGGCGGTGGCTTGGTGTTAAGAGCGTCAAAGTGTCTCAGGAGATCAGTGGAGTCCTGAATTGCGTGCTTGAATGCTTGGAGAGCTTGCGAACTCATCTGCAAAATCGGGCGCTAGTTAGACTTCCAGCGAGGCAAGGTCACCCTTCGTCTCCAACCACTCCTTCCGATCCGCCGCGCGCTTCTTCGCCAGCAGCATGTCCATGATCTTGGCCGTGCCATCGTCGCCCTCGATGGCGCTGCCGTCGACGGCAAGGCCGACGGTGAGCTGCACGAGGCGGCGCGTGTCGGGGTCGATCGTCGATTCGCGCAGCTGCGACGGATTCATCTCGCCCAGGCCCTTGAAGCGGGTGACGTTGACCGCGCCCTTGATCTTCTCGCGCTGGATCTTGTCCAGCATCGCGTCGCGCTCGGCTTCGTCGAGGCAGTAGAACACCTGCTTGCCGACGTCGACGCGGAACAGCGGCGGCATCGCGACGAACACGTGGCCTTCGCGCACGAGTTGGGGGAAGTGCTTGACGAACAGCGCGGACAGGAGCGTGGCGATGTGCAGGCCGTCGGAGTCGGCATCGGCGAGGATGACGACCTTGCCGTAGCGCAGGCCGGAGATGTCGTCCTTGCCCGGATCGCAGCCGATCGCGATGGCGAGGTTGTGCACTTCCTCGGAGGCGAGCACCTGGCCGGAATCGACCTCCCAGGTGTTGAGGATTTTTCCGCGCAGCGGCAGGATCGCCTGGAAGTCCTTGTCGCGTGCCTGCTTGGCGCTGCCGCCGGCGGAGTCGCCTTCGACGAGGAACAGCTCGGTGCGCGACAGGTCGCTCGAGGCGCAGTCGGCGAGCTTGCCGGGCAGGGCAGGTCCCTGGGTGATCTTCTTGCGCACGATCTGCTTTTCGGCCTTGAGCCGCAGCGCGGCGCGTTCGATCGCGAGTTGGGCGATCTTCTCGCCGATGTCGGTGTGCTGGTTCAAGTACAGCGAGAAGCCGTCGTGCGCGGCGTTCTCGACGTAGCCCGCGGCGTCGCGCGAGGACAGGCGCTCCTTGGTCTGGCCGGAGAACTGCGGTTCCTCCATCTTCAGCGAGAGCACGAAGCAGAGCCGGTCCCACACGTCCTCGGGCGCAAGCTTGACGCCGCGCGGCAGCAGGTTGCGGATGTCGCAGAACTCGCGCAGCGCGTCGGTGAGGCCGGTGCGCAGGCCGTTGACGTGGGTGCCGCCCTGCGCGGTCGGGATCAGGTTGACGTAGCTTTCCTGGGTCAGCTCGCCCTCGGGCAGCCAGGCCAGGGCGAAATCGACCTCGTGCTTGTCGCGCTTGAGCGAGGCCTGGTAGAGATCCGGCGGCAGGTAGTCGTTCGCGCCGAGCATCGACTTCAGATAGTCGGACAGGCCGTCTTCGTAGTGCCATTCTTCTTTTTCGCCGCTCGCTTCGTCGCTGAAGCGCACGGTGAGGCCGGCGCAGAGCACGGCTTTGGCGCGCAGCACGTGCTTCAATTTCGGCAGGCTGATCTTCGGCGAATCGAAGTACTTCGGATCGGGCCAGAAACGCAGCGTCGTGCCGGTCTGCTTCTTCGGCACGCTGCCGACGACGGAAAGATTGCTCGCGCGATCGCCGTCCTTGAAATTCATGCGATACACCTGGCCGTCGCGGCGGATCGCGACCTCGACGCGCTGCGAGAGCGCATTGACCACCGACACGCCGACGCCGTGCAGGCCGCCGGAGAACTTGTAGTTCTTGCCGGAGAACTTGCCGCCCGCATGCAGCTTGGTCAGGATCACCTCGACGCCGGGCCGGCCTTCGTCGGGATGGATGTCGACCGGCATGCCGCGGCCGTCGTCGCCGACTTCGACCGAACCGTCGGCATGCACGGTCACCTCGATCGTCGACGCGTGGCCGTTGACCGCCTCGTCGACCGAGTTGTCGATGACTTCCTGGGCGAGATGGTTCGGCCGCGAGGTGTCGGTGTACATGCCCGGCCGGCGCTTGACCGGATCGAGGCCGGAAAGGACTTCAATGTCCGCCGCGTTGTATCTGCTGCTCATTCAAAACTTCCGTGACGACAAACCGCGCGCATAGTGGCGGTTGTTTCGTTGTCGATCAAGTCTCAGACGTGGCGCAGCACGACGGTTGCGAAACGTGCGCCTTGCGCTTGTCTGCGCAAGCCGTAGTCCCAATGGAACGACTCGACCATCAAATCTGCCGATACGCCGTATTCGGCGAGATCGGTCGCACGATATGGGCGTATCGTCTCATCGGTTGCGAACCGGGAAACGAGTGCATCGTTCGCGTCGAGCACGCTGTAGCGGCGCTCGATGCGGTTGCTGCCGTCGACGTTTGCCGTGATGCGCTTGTGGCGTTCGAGGAAACCGCCATCGTGTTCGCGCCGGTAGTCGCGGCGGAATTCGGCGAAGCTGGTCACCGGCTGCGGCACGAAGGCGTCGAGCACGAGGCAGCCGCCGGGTTCGAGCAGCGCGGCCAGGGTATGGATGCAGCGCTGCGCGACTTGGGGATCGACGAGGTAGGTGATCAGCGAATACGGCATCAGGATCACGCGGAATGAATCACGCAGCGCGGGAGCGGTGATGTCCATTTGGGTGACGCGCGGCGACAAATCGCGCGCCTGCGCATCGCGGCGCAGGCGCGCAAGCATCGGCAGCGAGCGGTCCGCGCCAACCACGTCGACGCCTGCGCGCAGCAGTTCGATCAGGATGCGCCCGGTGCCGCAGCCGAGTTCCAGCGCGCGGCCGCCCTCGCGCAGGCACAGCGCGCGATACCAATCGATGTCGTCGAACGGCATGCTCTGGCCCATGTCGGTCGCGTAGACATCGGCGATGAAGTCGTAGGACCAGGTCACGCGCGTGGTTCGCTCTGCAGACTGCGGTACAGCGCGAGCTGCCGGGCCGCGACCGCGTCCCAGGTGTGCGTGTCGAGCCTGGCGTCGTCGGCTTTCTCGATGCGGCGCCGATGTTCGGCGTCGGCGAGCAGCGCCGCGATCGGTGCGGCCATGCCGGCGACATCGGCGGCGGTGACGAGGCCCTGCAGTCCCTCGCGCGCGAAGCCGCGTGCGCCGGCCGCCGTGCTCACGCAGACGCGGCGCGCGAGCAGCGACTCGATCAGCTTGATCGACGAGCCGCGGATGTCGTACTGCGGGTTGATGCTCAGCGTGCACTCGGCGAGGTAGGACGCTGGATCGACGAAGGTGGAGACGAGATCGACGCCGTCCTGGGTGAGGCGTGCGTCGGTGTCCGCAACCGCCTTCGATTCGGCGCCGCCGAGGATGCTCAGGCGCAGGTCGGGGAATTGGCATCTCAGCGCGGGCCACGCCTGGTCGAGGAAGGCGAGGATGCCCTCGCGGTTCTGCGTGTAGCGGAATGGCCCCATGAACAGCAGGCGCGGCGGCGTTTGCGGCGATGGCAGGGCGCCGGCGCGACGATCGATCGCGCCGTTGCCGATCAGGTGTGCGTGCGCGTTTGGTAGCAGGGCGATGTCTTCGTTCGAGCAGGCGCTGACCGCGTCGAATCGTTGCAGTGCCGTGATCTGCGCGGCATCGTTGTCACCGCCGTCGCCGTTCAGATAGACGTCGTGCAGCGCGAGCAACCAGCGTGCGCGGCCGGCGTGGTGGGCGGGGCGCTGGTCGGCAACCAGGGCCAGTTCCATGAATTCCACCTGCACGACATCGGGATCGTACAACGCGATCATGCGGTCGAGCTTCTGTCGCAGTTCCGGCCAGGCGTGACGCTGCATGCGCTCGGCCAGCGTCATCGGCGCATCGGTCGGGCGGTCGCCACGGCCTTCGATCAGGTGCGTCGCGCGCACCTGCCTGAGCCAGGGTTCGGAAGCGAGCGAGTACAACGAGCGCTCGTCGCCGAGCAGAAAGAAATCGACGCGATCGGCGAGCCGCGTGACGAGTTCCGCGATGCGCCGCGCACCGCCGTGCGCGGGCGGGAACAGCGCGAATGGCGTCACCAGCAACACGCGTGGCCGCATTGCGTAACTCGGGTGCGGACCATGGTAGCTGTCCTGGGTGATGCGGTCGTAGCGCAGGCCGAGCGCGCGCGTGCGCCGCGCGCGCAGGCGCACGCGGAACGTTCGCCATGCGCGTGCCAAACCGGCGAATTCGGGCCAGTGTTCGGGCGCGCGCGCGGCGATACGGCGGATGTGCTCGATCGGCGTCACCGGTGTCCACGCGTGGCGCATGTCGAACCACTGCGCGTTGCGCGCGATCACGCGCTCGATTTCTTCTTGCTTGTAAAAACGGTTCACCGTGCCGCGATGTCCGTGCCAGGCCTGCGAGGTCGGGCAGAACAGCACTTCCCAGCCCTCGTTCCAGGCACGCAGACCGAAATCGGCGTCTTCCCAGTAGAACGGATGGTATTCGTGCGCGTCGGCGACGTAGCGGCGCAACTGCGCGGTACGGCACAGCGAGGAGCCGCCGCCGGGATAGAGGTTGCCGCGCGCGAGCGTGCCCGGCTCCGGCGTGCGCTCGTAGACGATCGGTTTGTCGTGATGTGCATGGAAGTCCGACCAGCCCGTTTCCTCGCGCCGCCGACCAGGGTCCTCGAAGAAGATCTGCGAAGTGATCGCGAACACCTGCCGCTGGCGATATGGCAGCAGTTCGGCGAGTGCCTGTGGCCCGAGGCGCATGTCGCTGTTGAGCAGATAGGTCCAGGGATGCCGCGCCTTGGCCAAACCCGCGGCGATCGCGCCATCGTAGCCCAGCGGCTGCTCGTGGAACTGCCATTCCCAGTGTATTCGAGACATGCGGCCAGGGACGGCCGCTTCGTGAGCTTCGCGATCGCGGATGATCGCGGAGTACGCAGCCGGGTTGGCGCCGTTGACGACGATGATCACCTGCACGGGCTCGTCGAGTTTCGCACAGGCCGCGGCGAGTGCGTCGAGCGTGATCGCGAGCGTGCTTGGTGTGCCGCGCTCGGGCACGATCACGCTGATGCCGGGCGTGGTGGCGCGCTCGCGGCGCGGCTGCGGCCAGCGTCGCGGCAATTTCGGCGCGAGCCAGTCGGCCAGGCCCATGGCAGCGTACAGCGGCAGGAAGCGCAGCAGGAACAGTACGCGCGCCAGCGGCGAGATGCGGCGGGGTGCATCACTCATGGACGCGCTCAAACGAGCGCCGCGGCGCTGGGTCGCGCCGTGCCCGGGCGATTGGCGTACCAGCGCAGCGCCTGCTCGGCGAACATCGTGCCCCAGACATTGGCCTGCGCCGCGGCGTCGGCGTTGAACGGCAGCGAGTCGCGCGTCTCGACGCGCGCCAGCAGGATTGCGGCGAGCCGGTCGAGTTCGGACTCGCCGGGCGCCTGCGCCGCGCCGAGCTGGCGCAGCAGCAGGCCGACGCGCAGTGCCTGGGCGAGGATGTCGTTGCGAACCTTGCCGTCCGTTTCGCCGGCCGTTTCGGGCAGTGCGCCGTCGGCGCGAGCGGCGGCAAGGCAGCGGTGCAGCAGTTGCGCGACGGCGTCGGCGCGATCCGGGCGCGAGAGCAGCAGACCCTCGGCGAAATACAGGGTCGGGTGCAGCATGCCGAGCTCGATGTCGGCAGCCTGCATCGCCCAGCGCCCGCTTTCGCGTGCACAGGCGAGAGCGAGCCCCTGCGGCAGTTGGGCGTGATTTCCGCTCAGGGCGACGCGCGAGGAAGCCTTGACCAGGAACGGGCCGCCCCGCGTCGACCAGCGCGGCGGCAGCGGCTGTGTGCCGCGCAACTGGATCGCGGGCAGCAACGTGTCGTCGCGCACGAACTGCGACAGTTGTTCGTGCAGCGTGCCGCGCACCGCGTCGGTGTGCGTGACGATGCCGGCTTCGGCGATCGCGTCGACGCCGCGCAACAGCATGGCGAGGTCGAAGAAGAACGCGGCATCGTTGCGCCAGTCGGGCTCGCCAGCGGTGAGGTGAACGCGCGTCTGCGGCATCTGTCCGGCGGCCGAGAAATGGCGTGCTGCCCAGCCCAGCGCGAGTCGTGCCCGCTCGCGCACCTGCGCATCGTCCTCACCGCCGCTGATGTCGGCGAGCCAGCTCAGGTAATAGCCGGTGATTTCGGCATAGACGTAGAGTGGCTTGCCGTCGGCGCCAATCGTGCCGGCAACGCCGCCGGCCTGGTCGCCTTCGCGCAGTTGCGCGCTGCCGCGCAGCAGCCAGTCGCGCAGGCGCATGGCGGCGGCGTTCGCGGCTTCGGCGTGAAGCGCAACCTCGCCCGCGGCGGGCGAGGTGGAAGTCGATTGCTGATTCATTCGTCAGATGCAAAGCGAAAGTGGGGCGGCAACTTCGTCCATGATGGCGCCTCGATGACAGGCGACGAGGTGCTCGGCGATGCGCATGCCGGCACGGCCATCGCCGTACGGTGCCGACGCGTCGAATGCCAAGGCAGTTGGCCGCGGTGCGTCGAGCAGATGCCGCGCGGCGGCGGCGATGCTGACCGCATCGACGGCGACGAGGCTGGCGTTGCCCAGCGCGAGGCTTTCCGGCCGCTCGGTGTTCTCGCGCGCGATCAGGATCGGCGTGCCGAGATAGGGCGCCTCCTCCTGGATGCCGCCCGAGTCGGTGATCGCGAGCGTGGCGCGCGCAAGCAGGCTGATGAACGGGCGGAAGTCGAGCGGTTCGGTCAGCACGATGCGCGGATGCGCGGCCAGGTGCTGGCGGATGCGTGCGCCGACGGCGGGATTCGGATGCACGGGACAAAGCACGCCGACATCGGGTCGCGCGGCGAGCAGGTCGAGGACCGCCGCGCAGACCACGTCGAGGCCGCGACCGTAGTTCTCGCGCCGGTGCAGGGTCAGCACGATCAGGTGCGGCGTCGCGGGTGCGCTGGGCAGTTCGGATTCCGCGCAAGGCCACTGCACGGTTTCGCGCAACAGGTCGATCGAGGTCTGGCCGACGCGGAAGATGCGTGCCGGTGCGATGCCTTCACCGCGCAGGTTGCGTTCGGCGCTTGCGGTCGGTGCGAAGTGCAGGTCGGCCAGGCGCGCGATGCGGCGGCGGAAATGTTCCTCCGGAAACGGGCGCAACGGATGGCTGGTGCGCAGGCCCGCTTCGACGTGGGCAAGCGGCAGGCCCAGATCGCGCGCAGCAAGCGCGGTCGCGTAGGCGGTGCTGGTATCACCCTGGGCGACGACCAGTGTCGCCGCGGTTTCGCGCAGGCAGCCGCGGATCGTCGTGCGCAGGCGTTGCAAGGTGGCCGACAACGATCCGCTTTCGCACTGCGCTGCGGCGACGTCGGCGGCGAGGCCGTGCTGGGCCAGCGTGCGCTCGACCATCGCGCGATGCTGGCCGCTGTTGATCAGCAGGGATGCGCTGCCGTCGTGCGCGCGCAACGCCTTGGCCACGCTGGCCAGCTTCAGGCATTCCGGGCGCGTGCCCGCGACCAGCGCGATTCGCGGCTGGCGAATCTGTTTGAAAACGCCCACTCGGCCCCCTGAAGGCATTCTGCACAAATTGATTACATATTATTACACCGAAATGCGACGAAAAACGTAGCCGTTCTCGCGGGTTAGGTGATTTGTTTTCGCGCGGATCGACTCCCGCGCCGGCGCACAGCCTCGCCCGACCCGGCGAAGCGGAGTAAACTACCGCTTTACCAGCACCGGAAACTGCTGCGTCATGACTCCCCTGATTTTCGTAACCGGCGGCGTGGTGTCCTCGCTAGGCAAGGGCATTGCGTCGGCTTCGCTCGCCGCCATCCTCGAAGCGCGCGGCCTGCGCGTGACGATGATGAAGCTCGACCCGTACATCAACGTCGATCCGGGCACGATGAGCCCGTTCCAGCACGGCGAGGTCTACGTCACCGACGATGGCGCGGAGACCGACCTCGACCTCGGCCACTACGAGCGCTTCGTGCGCACGCGCCTGACCGGCAAGAATTCGATCACCACGGGCAAGATCTACGAGGCCGTGATCCGCAAGGAGCGCCGCGGCGACTATCTTGGTGCGACCGTGCAGGTGATTCCGCACATCACCGACGAGATCAAGCATTCGATCTTCGAGGCGACGCGCGGTTTCGACGTTGCCCTGGTCGAGATCGGCGGCACGGTCGGCGACATCGAGTCGCAGCCGTTCCTCGAGGCGATCCGCCAGATCCGCATCGAGCACGGCGCCGACAAGGTCATGTTCATGCACCTGACCCTGGTGCCGTACATCAAGGCCGCCGGCGAGATCAAGACCAAACCGACGCAGCACTCGGTCAAGGAACTGCGCGCACTCGGCATCCAGCCCGACGTGCTGCTGTGCCGCTGCGAAGAACCGCTGCCCGACAGCGAGCGGCGCAAGATCGCGCTGTTCACCAACGTGCCGGAAAAAGCCGTCATCAGCGCGATCGACCTCGACACGATCTACGCGATTCCCGCCTGGCTGCACAAGCAGGGTCTCGACGATCTCGCCGTCGCGCATCTGAAGCTCGACGCGAAGCCGGCCAACCTTGCCGAGTGGGACAAGGTGGTCGAGGAGGTCAAGCATCCCAAGCATCAGGTCGACATCGCCATCATCGGCAAGTACGTCGAACACAAGGACGCGTACAAATCGCTCGGCGAGGCGCTGCGCCACGGCGGCCTCAAGCAGTCGACGCAGGTCAACCTGCGCTGGGTCGAGTCCGAGGAGATCGAGGCACGGGGCGCCGAGATGCTGCGCGACGTCGACGGCATCCTCGTGCCGGGCGGCTTCGGCAAGCGTGGTTTCGAGGGCAAGGTCGCCGCGGCGCAGTTTGCCCGCGAGAACAAGATCCCGTACTTCGGCATCTGCTACGGCATGCACGCGGCGGTGGTCGATTTCGCACGCCATATAGCGAATCTGCCCGCGGCGAATTCGAGCGAGAATGATCGCCTCGCGGCGGACCCGGTGATCGCGCTGATCACCGAGTGGACCACTGCGAGCGGTGGTGTCGAGCAGCGCAGCGAGGAGTCCGATCTCGGCGGTACGATGCGCCTCGGCGCACAGGAATCGCGGCTCAAGCCCGGTACGCTCGCGCGCGAGATGTACGGCCAGGACGTGATCCGCGAGCGTCACCGCCACCGCTACGAATTCAACAACAACTACCGGCAGAATTTCGCCGACCTCGGCCTGGTGATTTCCGGCGTGTCGATGGACGAGGAACTGGTCGAGATGATCGAACTGTCGCCGCAGCAGCATCCTTGGTTCGTCGCATGTCAGGCGCATCCCGAATTCACTTCGACGCCGCGCGACGGGCATCCGCTGTTTTACGGCTTCATCCGTGCCGCGCGCGAGCAGAAGGCGGTGCGCGAAGCGCCGAAGTTGGCGGGAGCCGCGGCGTGACGGGTTTTGTATTTTCCCTCTCCCGTCGGGAGAGGGTGCCCGAAGGGCGGATCAGGGTTCGGGGTTCCGGCGAACCGTCATCCGCATGCGGACCCTCGCCCCGACCCCTCTCCCGTCGGGAGAGGGGTTCAAGCAAGAGTGGCAAGCAATGAAATTGTGTGGATTCGAAGTCGGTGCCGACAAGCCGCTGTTCCTGATCGCTGGTCCCTGCGTGGTCGAGTCACGGCAATTGCAGATCGACACGGCCGGCACGCTCAAGGAAATCACCGGCCGGCTCGGCATTCCCTTCATCTTCAAGTCGAGCTTCGACAAGGCCAACCGCACCTCGAGCACGAGCTTCCGTGGCCCCGGCATGGAAGAAGGCCTGCGCATCCTCGCCGAAGTGAAGAGCCAAGTGGGCGTGCCCGTGCTCACCGACGTGCACGAATACACGCCGATGCACGAGGTCGCCGCCGTCGTCGACGTGCTGCAGACGCCGGCGTTCCTGTGCCGGCAGACCGACTTCATCCAGAACGTCGCGCGTGCCGGCCGGCCGGTCAATATCAAGAAAGGCCAGTTCCTCGCACCGTGGGACATGCAGAACGTCGTCGACAAGGCCAAGGCGGTCGGCAACGAAGATATCCTCGTCTGCGAGCGCGGCGTGAGTTTCGGCTACAACAACCTCGTCTCCGACCCGCGCAGCCTCGCCGTGATGCGCGACACCGGCTGCCCGGTGGTGTTCGATGCGACCCACTCGGTGCAGTTGCCCGGCGGCCTCGGCGGCAAATCCGGCGGCCAGCGCGAATTCGTGCCGGTGCTCGCGCGCGCGGCGGTCGCGGTGGGCGTGGCCGGCGTGTTCATGGAAACCCATCCCGATCCCGACAAGGCGCTTAGCGATGGGCCGAATGCGTGGCCGTTGGGGAAGATGGAAGGGTTACTTGAAATACTTACGGAACTGGACCGCGTTGCGAAAAGGTGTCCTGCATAACATGAATGCCTTGATGCCAATCCACGGAGTAAGTCTTGGCGTTCGAATTTTTGCGACTGTCGTGCTGATGAGCGGTTCAGTCGTGTACGCAACTGATCAGGCTAGCGTCTCCGATCAGCAATTGACGACTGAAGACATTAAAAACGCGACGCCAGTGGCGACGTTCACCCCCGAGCAATTCGTACGCGCTACTGATCAGTACGCAAAGCAGCAGTGTCGAAAGGGAACCGTCAAAGCAACGAGCGATGGTGCAAAAATTTTCTTGGATAGCACATCTTTCTCCGACGACGAGTTCGCGGCAGAAATCATGCGTCGAAACAAGCAGCACCCGGTTTATTGTCTGGAGATCGTTGGACCGGGTTCCGATGTGAAGCGTACAAGCGCACTCCTAAGAAAACTGAAGGGTACCGAGATTGAAAACATTTCGTGGCGCCCATCGAAATAACAGTCAAACAATACTCTGAGGTCATCCGCTCCCATGTCAGCCATCACAAAAATCCTCGCCCGCGAAATCCTCGACTCGCGTGGTAATCCCACGCTCGAAGCGGAAGTCACGCTCGCCGACGGCTCGTTCGGCCGTGCCGCAGTCCCGAGTGGTGCTTCTACCGGTTCGCGCGAGGCGGTCGAACTGCGCGACGGCGACAAGGCGCGCTATCTCGGCAAGGGGGTGAAGAACGCCGTCGCCAACGTCAACACGACGATCGCCGCGGCGCTCAAGGGCTTCGATGCGAACGACCAGAAAGGCCTCGATGCGAAGCTGATCGCGCTCGACGGCACGAATAACAAGGGCAAGCTTGGCGCGAATGCGCTGCTCGGCGTGTCGCTCGCCAACGCGCATGCGGCCGCGGCGTCGAAGAAGCAACCGCTGTGGCAGTACATCAACACCGCACTCGCCGCCGGCGCGCCGCTGCATCTGCCGGTGCCGATGATGAACATCGTCAACGGCGGCGCGCACGCGGACAACAACGTCGACATGCAGGAATTCATGGTGCTGCCGGTCGGCCTGCCGAATTTCTCCGAGGCGCTGCGCGCGGGCACGGAAATTTTCCACGCGCTCAAAAGCGTGCTCAAGGGCAAGGGTCTCAATACGGCGGTCGGCGACGAAGGCGGCTTCGCGCCGGACCTGAAATCGAACGAACAGGCGATCGAGACGATCCTCGAGGCCATCGGCAAGACCGGCTACGCGGCCGGCAAGGATGTCTATCTCGGCCTCGACGTGGCCAGCTCGGAGTTTTACAAGGACGGTGCCTATCACCTCGAAGGCGAGGGCAGGAAATTCACCGCGGGCGAACTGGTCGAGTTCTACGCCGGCTGGTGCGCGAAGTACCCGATCATCACGATCGAGGACGGCATGGCTGAAGGCGACTGGGACGGTTGGAAGGCGCTGACCGACAGGCTCGGCAAGAAGGTGCAGCTGGTCGGCGACGACCTGTTCGTGACCAATCCGGCGATCTTCCGCGAAGGCATCGACAAGGGCATCGCCAACGCGATCCTGATCAAGGTCAACCAGATCGGCACGCTGAGCGAAACGCTCGAGGCGATCGCGATGGCGCACAAGGCGAACTACGCTTCGATCGTTTCGCATCGCTCGGGCGAGACGGAAGACGTCACTATCGCCGACATCGCGGTGGCGACCACGGCGACGCAGATCAAGACCGGCTCGCTGTGCCGCTCCGATCGCGTCGCCAAGTACAACCAGTTGCTGCGCATCGAGGGTGCGCTCGGCGCGACGGCGAAATACGCCGGGCGCCAGGCGTTTCCGAACCTGCCCGGCCTCGTCTGACGGACGCACCGCGTGCTGCGTTGGGTTGCATTGATCCTGCTCGCATTGCTGCTGGCCCTCGGCGTGAAGCTGTGGGCCGGCGAATGGGGTTTCCGCGAGATCGCCCGCCTGCAGGCGCAGATCGCCGAGCAGAAGACCGAGAATGCGAAGCTCAAGCAGCGCAACGACCAGTTGCAGGCCGATGTCGACGATCTGCGCCGCGGCAAGGATGCGGTCGAAGAACGTGCGCGTTCGGAACTCGGCCTGATCAAGCCCGACGAAATCTTCTATCAGGTAGTCGATCCCGCGCCCGGCGAAGCCAAGGCCGGGAAAGACAAGAAGGACGATGCCCAGCACTGACGCCGCGCTCTGGTGCGTGGTGCCTGCGGCGGGCCGCGGCACGCGCTTCGGCGGCGGAATGCCGAAACAATACCTGCCGCTCGTGGGTAGGCCGTTGCTGCTGCGCACGCTGGAACGGCTTGCCGCGCATCCGCGCATCGCGGGGTTGATGATTGCATTGACGGCAGGCGATCCGCACTGGCCCGGCCTTGCCTCGCTGCACGGCAAACCGGTGCTCACCTGCACCGGTGGCGGCGAGCGTGCCGATTCCGTGCTCGCCGGCCTGCATGCTCTGGATGGAAAAGTGGAAAATGATAATTTTGTACTCGTTCACGATGCTGCGCGTCCATGCGTGCGCGGCGACGACATAGCGCGCCTGATCGATCTCGGCGTCGCTGCGGGCGGCGCCTTGCTCGCCACACCGCTGCGCGATACGCTCAAGCGTGCGGATGCGGCCGGTTTTTCCCTGGCGACCGAGCCGCGCGAGGCGCGCTGGCGTGCGCTGACGCCGCAGCTGTTCCGTCGCGGCGAACTCGTCGCCGCACTTGAGTCGGCGCGCGCGGCCGGCGTCGCCGTCACCGACGAGGCGATGGCGATGGAGTGCGCCGGATTCAAGCCGCTGCTCGTCGAAGGTGCGGAAAGCAACATCAAGGTGACCACGCCGGCAGACATGATGCTGGCGGAATTCCTGCTCGGGAGGGAGGGTTGATGCGCATCGGTCAAGGCCTCGACGTCCACGCATTCGGTCCGGGCGATCATGTCGTCCTCGGCGGCGTGCGCATCGCGCACACGCAAGGCGTCGTTGCGCACTCGGACGGCGACGTGGTGATCCACGCGCTGTGCGATGCGATTCTCGGTGCGCTCGCGCTCGGCGACATCGGCACGCATTTCCCGCCGTCGGAGGAGCGCTGGCGCGGCGCCGACAGCCGCGCGTTCCTGCGCCGCTGTGCCGAGCTGATGCGCGAACATGGCCATGCGCTGGGCAACGCCGACATCATCATCGTTTGCGAACGGCCTAAGGTGGCGCCGCATGCGCAGGCGATGCGCGAGCACCTCGCGGCCGATCTCGGCGCCGGCGCGGGCCAGATCGGCATCAAGGCCACGACCAGCGAAAAGCTCGGCTTCACCGGGCGCGGCGAGGGCATTGCCGCGTTGGCGGTCGTCCTGCTCGTGCCGCGCTGAAGGGCGAATCGTGAGCGAACTTCCCTACGCCTACGGCGGACCGCCGCTTACCGCCACGCTACGCGCGACGCCGGAAGATTTCCGCGTCGACGAAAACCTCGGCTTCGGCGCCGACGGTGCCGGTGAACACGTCTTCCTGCGCGTGGAGAAGCGCGGTGCGAATACCGATTTCGTCGCGCGTGAGCTGGCGAAATATGCGGACATCGCGCCCGATGCCGTGAGCTACGCCGGATTGAAAGACAGGCACGCGGTCACGCGACAGACGTTCTCGCTGCACCTTCCGGGCAAGCGCGTCGAACCGGACTGGCAGGCGCTGCGGCACGCGGAATTTCGCGTGCTCGAAGCCGCGCGCCACAGCCGCAAGCTCAAGCGCGGCGCTCTCAAGGGCAACCGTTTTCGCATCGTGCTGCGCGCCGTCAGTGGCGATCGTGGCGCCGCTGAAACACGTATCGCCGCCATCGCCAAGGAGGGCGTGCCGAACTATTTCGGCGAACAGCGCTTCGGCCACGACGGCGCCAACGTCGAGCGTGCGTTGCGGATGTTCGAAGGCCGAAGGGTGCAGCGCCACGAGCGCAGCCTGTTGCTGTCCGCCGCACGATCGCATCTGTTCAACGCGGTGCTCGCCGCGCGCATCGAGGCCGGCAGCTGGCGCACGCCGCTGGCGGGCGAGGTGTGGATGCTCACGGGCACGCACAGCATTTTCGGCCCCGAGCCACTCGGCGAGGCGTTGCTTCGCCGCTTCGCCGACGGCGATATCGGCCCGACCGGCCCGCTCTGGGGCAAGGGCGAGTTGCGCAGTGCAGAGGAGGTTGCGCAAATCGAAGTCGGCGTCGTCGCCCGGCATGCGCAACTGGCCGCCGGGCTCGAAGCGAACGGTCTCAACCAGGAGCGCCGCGCGCTGGCCTTGCGACCGATGGATCTTTCGGTGAACTGGCTCACGGATCGCGACCTGGAATTGGCTTTTTCGCTGCCGGCCGGTGCCTATGCCACCACGCTGCTGCGCGAAATCTGCGCTTGGGGGTAAGCAAGCACTTTTGGCACATGCGAATCTTGCGCGTTCGCCTATAGTGAACTCAGCGGTCAGCGGTCGCTGGCCGTATTTGGCAGGTTCCTTCGGAGGTTGCCATGAAACGTTCGATCCTGTTTTTTGTTGCGGGTATGTCGCTGGTTTTGGACGGATGCGCGTCGATGGGCGGCGCCCAGCGCGCAAATGCTGGTTATGATTCCAACGTCGACATGGGCAAAGTGGTCGCCGTCAATCAGTGGGCGGAGACCAAGGGCGCGAAGGTGGTGTGGATCAACTATCCACAGAAGCCGAAGAATCTGGACTCGAGTCAGGTCAACTAGCCAGCAGCACGATCACCGCGCCCGTGCCGCCCTGATTCGCTTTCGCCGAGGCGAAAGCGAGCACGTCCGCACGGCGGCGCAGGAGGCCATCGACCAGGCGTTTGAGCACTGGCCCCTCGTTGCGCGAGCGCAATCCCTTGCCGTGGATGATCTTCACGCAGAGGTGGCGTTCGCGCCGACTCTCGGCGAGGAATTGCGCGATCGCTTCGCGCGCCACGGCCTGGGTCATCTGGTGCAGATCGATCTCGTCGGCGACGCTGAACTGGCCGCGCTTGAGCTTGCGCAGCAGCAGTGGCGAGTGGCCGTCCTTGAGATAGCTCAATTCCTCGCCGACTTCGATCAGCGCCGGGTCGATGTCCGAGGCGATCAATTCACCCGCCACGCGCGCCTCGTCGAGCCGCGACTGCGTCGGCTCGGGCGGTGGTCGCGGCCGGTCATTTTCGGCGACACGATGGCGAATCGGGCGCACGCTGCCGATCGACTGCACGAACAGGTCGTGGTCGTCGCTGTTGACCGTCGGCGCGGCCCGCCTGGTCATCGCGGACGGGTCAGTTGCAGATGCCCGCCATCCAGCAGGGCCTTGAGCGTTGCCAGAGCCTGCGCGTTGGCCGTCAGTCCGGTCAGTGCACCGCCGTCGATTTCGCGCCCGGCGACGAGCAGCCGGGCCAGCGCCGTCGGGCAGCGCAGTGCCTCGCCGGCCACGAACAGTTCGGCCCCGCGTCCGTCGCGACGCCAGGCAAAGCGGCTGAACGGATTGCGCAGGACGACGCACTTCGGCAATCGTCGCTGCAACTCGGCCGCGCCGATCCCGCGCCCCGGCATAGCGGCGATCTGTGCACTGCGATAGCGCGTGATGAAGCGGCCGAACCAGTGCGCCAACACGGATTTTTCCACATTGGCAAAATGCGGCAATGCCTTGCGCACGCGCACGAGTGCCGCGTCGTCGATTTCGCCGCCGTCGTGCGCGGGAGCGAGGTCGGGATCGACATAGCGGTCGTCCTCGGTCAGCGGCTCGGCGAGAAATTCGGCGAAATCGAACAGCAGCTCCGCACGCGACGGCGCGCGCATGCCGATCGAGTAGGTCGTGCATTCGCCGAGCGCGATGCCGTCGTGGGCGACGCCGGGCGGCAGGTACAGTGTATCGCCCGGATCGAGCAGCCATTCGTGCGTGGGCGAGAATTCGCGCAGCAGTTTCAGCTCGCTGTCGTCGCGGAACGCGGCGGGTGCGAATGCGCGCCGCTGTGCGTCGATGCTCCAGTGCCGGTAGCCCGCGCCTTGCACGAGGAACACGTCGTACTGGTCGACATGCTCGCCGACGCCGCCGCCGTCGGTGGCGTAACTCACCATCACATCGTCGATGCGCCAGCCGGGGATGAAGGCAAAGCGGGTCAGCAGCGCAGCCACGTCCATGTCCCATTTGTCCACGTCCTGCACGAGCAGGGTCCAGTGCGTTTTCGGCAAACGGGCGAAATCGCGCTCGCGGAACGGGCCGTTGCGCAGTGTCCATTGATCGCGCTTTTCGTTGCGCAGCACGATGCGCGAAAGCGCGGCTTCCTCGCAGGCGAGGCCGGCCAAGTCGTCCGGCGCCACGGCTTCGACGCCGCCCGGAAACATGCCGCGGACCAACAGCGGCCGTTTCTGCCAGTAATCGCGCAGGAACTCGCGCGGCGGCATGCCGAGCGGATGACGCGGGGTGGCGCGGACTTCGATGGCCGGCGTCGCGTCGGATCTTTTCGCGCGCGCCTTCATGCAGGCAAGTGTCCGGCAGTCGACGCACTTCGTGCGACTTTGGCCTGGCGACGATCGACCTCGGGCAGCTTGTGTCCGATCGCGATCAACGCCTTGATCGCCGGCATCAACTCGCGGCCGAGGCTGGTCAGCGTGTATTCGGCCGATGGCGGCGACGTGTTCAGCAGATGGCGCAAGACGAGGCCGCGCGTCTCCAGCTCGCGCAGACGCGCGGACAGCACGCGCGCGGAAATTGCCGGAATGTCATGGCGCAGTTCGCCGAAACGGCGCGGTCCGCCGGACAGATGCCAGATCACGTTCGTCGCCCAGGCGCCGCGCAGCAAATGCATGCTCTTGGTCAGCGGACAGGCAGGCGGAGGACAGACTTTGCTTTTGCGCAGTGGCAGGCCCATGTTCGGTTACTCGCGGATTCACAGGTTACTCGGCAGTTACCACATTTTAGCAGTTACCTTGAGTTATATGATATCTATCAGTAACCAGATATGGATACGATACCGCATCGGGATCGCGACGGCCGCGCGACCCGGTACGAATCGTTTTCAATCAAGAGGAATACCGCATGAAACTTTATTACTCCCCCGGCGTCTGCTCGCTGTCCCCGCACATCGTCGCGCACGAGATCGGCCTGCCGATCAATCTGGAAAAGGTCGACACCAGGACCAAGCAAACCGAAACCGGCCGTGACTTTCTCGCAATCAATCCGAAAGGTTACGTGCCGGCGCTCGAACTCGACAACGGCGAAGTGCTGACCGAAGGCCCGGCCATTGTGCAGTATCTCGGCGACCTCAAGCCCGGCAACGCGGTCGTGCCGGCGAACGGCACCTTCGCGCGCGCGCGCCTGCAGGAGATGCTCGGCTACATCAATTCCGAAATCCACAAGACCTATTCGCCGCTGTTCCACGCCGAGACGCCGGAAGAAACGCGCGCCGAGCGCAAGGCCTACATGCACAAGCGCTACGAACTGCTCGACGGCATCCTGGCCAAGCAGACATGGCTGCTTGGCGATGCGTTCACCGCGGCCGATGCGTATCTGTTTGTGGTGACGCGTTGGGCGAAGGGAGCCAAGGTCGACTTGTCCGACCTGCACGCGCTCGCGGCATTCCAGGAGCGCGTCGCCGCGCGTCCCGCCGTGCAGGCGGCGATGGCGCAGGAAGGACTGATCAAGCACAAGGCCGCGGCCTGATCTGATCGCGGCCGGATGGCGACTACGTCGCTCCGGCCGCTTTGCGATGGTGAAGGATCAGATATTTTTCGCCAGCGATTCGGCTGTGCCGATGTATGTCGCGGGCGTCAATGCCAGCAGGCGTTGCTTGTCTGCATCAGGCAGGGCAAGGTCGGCGATGAACGCGCGCATCGATTCGCGCGTGATGCCCTGGCCGCGCGTGAGCGCCTTGAGCTGTTCGTAGGGTTCGGGCAGGCCATGCCGGCGCATCACGGTCTGCACGGCTTCGGCGAGCACTTCCCAGCTCGCCTCGAGATCGGCAGCGATGCGTTCGCGATTGACGCTGAGTTTGTTCAAGCCGCGCGCGAGCGAATCGAGCGCGATCTGGGTGTGGCCGAACGCGGTACCGAGCGTGCGCAGCACGGTCGAGTCGGTGAGGTCGCGCTGCCAGCGCGAGATCGGCAGCTTCTCGGCGAAATGAACGAGCAGCGCGTTGGCGACGCCGAGATTGCCTTCGGCATTCTCGAAGTCGATCGGGTTGACCTTGTGCGGCATCGTCGATGAACCGACTTCGCCGGCCTTGAGCGCCTGCTTGAAATAGCCCAGCGAGATGTAGGACCAGATATCGCGGCACAGATCGATCAGGATCACGTTCGCGCGGCGCACCGCGTCGCACAGTTCGGCGATGAAATCGTGCGGCTCGATCTGCGTCGTGTAGGGGTTGAACACGAGGCCGAGCGATTCGACGAAGCGCCGCGCCAGCGCCGGCCAATCGACCTCGGGGTAGGCAATGACGTGCGCGTTGTAGTTGCCGACCGCGCCATTGATCTTGCCGAGGATTTCCACGTTCGCCAGCTGCTTGCGCTGGCGCTCGAGGCGCGCGATCACGTTGGCGAGTTCCTTGCCGAGCGTGGTCGGCGTGGCGGTCTGGCCGTGCGTGCGCGACAGCATCGGCAGCGCGGCATTCGCATGCGCCGATTCGCGCAGCGTGGCGATCACGCTGTCGAGCGCGGGCAGCAGCACGCCGTCGCGGGCGTCGCGCAGAATCAGCGCGTAGGCGAGGTTGTTGATGTCCTCGCTGGTGCAGGCGAAGTGGACGAACTCCTTGGCGCGAATCAGCTCGGCATCGTCGCCGAAGCGCTGCTTGATGAAATACTCGATCGCCTTGACGTCGTGGTTGGTCGTGCGCTCGATGTCCTTGACACGCTCGCCGTCGATCGCCGTGAAGGCATCCACGATCGCCTGCAATTTAGCGCGCGCATCCGCGGAGAATGGCGCGACTTCGGCGATCGCGCGCTCGTCGGCCAGCGCCTCGAGCCAGCGTACTTCAACGAGCACGCGGCGATGCATCAGGCCGTACTCGCTGAAGATCGGGCGCAGGGCCTCGACCTTGGCGGCATAGCGGCCATCGAGCGGCGACAGGGCGGTGAGGGTGGAGTGGGTCATGGGGCAGGCAGGGTTTGGGGGCGCAAATGATACCAACAGCCAACCCGTCATTTCGGCAAAAGGCCGAAATGACTCGTTTTGTCTTGATTTTGTCCGCAAGCAACGCAAACTCGCAGCATTCACCAGAGGCAAGGAGAAATGCCATGTCCGACTTCCGCATCGAACACGACAGCATGGGCGAACTCAAGGTGCCCGCCGCGGCGCTGTGGGGCGCACAGACGCAGCGCGCGGTCGACAATTTCCCGGTTTCCGGCCTGCGCATGCCGCGTGAGTTCATCCGTGCGCTGGGTCTGATCAAGGCGGCGGCAGCGCGGGTCAATTGCGACCTGGGGCATCTGCCGAAGGCGAAGGCGAAGGCGATACGCAAGGCGGCCGAGCGTGTAGCCACGGGCGAGTTCGACGCGCAGTTCCCGATCGACGTTTTCCAGACCGGCTCGGCGACTTCCTCGAACATGAACGCGAACGAGGTGATTGCACATCTGGCATCCACGCCCAAGCTGAAAATTCATCCGAACGACGACGTCAACAACGGCCAGTCGTCGAACGACGTGATCCCGACCGCGATCCATGTCAGCGCGGCCTTGTCCGTGCGCGAAAGACTGCTGCCGGCGCTCAAGCATCTGCGCAAGGCGATCGATCGTCGCGTGAAGGAGTTGAACGAGACCGTCAAGACCGGTCGCACGCACCTGATGGACGCGATGCCGGTGACCTTCGGCCAGGAACTCTCGGGTTGGTCGGCGCAGATCACCTCGAACATCGAACGCATCGAGGGCACGCTCGCGCGCGTGCGTGCGCTGGCGCAGGGCGGTACGGCGGTCGGCACCGGCATCAATGCCGATGCGAAACTCGGCCCGGGCATCTGCAGCGAACTGAGCCGTGCTACCGGCGTCCGCTTCATCCCGACGCGCAACTATTTCGAGGGATTGTCCTCGCAGGATGCCGCGGTCGAACTGTCCGGCCAGCTCAAGACGCTGGCCGTGTCGTTGATGAAGATCGCGAACGACCTGCGCTGGATGAACTCGGGGCCGCTCGCCGGCATCGGCGAAATCGAACTGCCGGCCTTGCAGCCGGGCTCGTCGATCATGCCGGGCAAGGTCAATCCCGTGATCCCCGAGGCGGTGGCCATGGTCGCGGCCCAGGTGATCGGAAACGACGCGACGATCGCCGTGGCCGGCGCGAGCGGCAATTTCCAGCTCAACGTGATGCTGCCGGTGATTTCGTACAATTTGCTGCAAAGTATAGAAATTCTCGGCAACGCATCGCGCCTGCTCGCCGATCGCGCGATCGCCGGGTTCAAGGTGCGCCGCGACCGCGTCGGCGACGCGCTCGCACGCAATCCGATCCTGGTCACTGCGCTCAACCCGGTGATCGGTTACGAGGCGGGCGCGGCGGCGGCGAAGCGCGCGTACAAGGAGGGCCGGCCTATCCTCGATGTCGCGCTGGAAACGACAGGGCTGGCAAAATCTGAATTGGAAAAGCTGCTCGATCCGGCCGCGTTGACGCGCGGCGGAGTACGCGAGGGCTCCGCCGGCGGGTGAGATGTGGCGTGGTTTGTTGAGACGTGTCACAGATTTGACTTTGACCCCTTGCGCTGAAGCGGGCGCGAACGTATCAAAACGCCTGCGTTTCGGCAGCCTTTTGCTGCCGCATTTTTCTACAGGGGAACAAAACGATGTCGTGGTCCAGGCGGTTTTCCGTTTTCGGTGTGGTGTGCGCGCTCGCGACGGGCGCTTCATATGCGCAGGATTTGGCGATTGACGGCAAGGATTTCGAGTCGGGGGCGGCCGACGCCAAGCTCGCCGAGATTGCCCGCCAGGCGGCCGCGAGCGGCAAGACAGTTGTCGTGACAACACCGCCGTACTGGCAGACGAAGGTGGCCAACAAGATTCGCTCCGTTGCGCCGGGCGTGCAGGTGAAAACCAGCGATGCGTTCTTCGAGAATGTGCTCGTGCGCATCGTCGACGGCGAAAAGCCGGCGAAGTCCGAACCCGTCGCAACTGCCCCGAAGCCGGTCGAGAAAGTCGCTGAGGCGGCCCCTGTACCCAAGCTGGCGCCGCGCGTAGAAACCGCGCCCGCGGTGCCGGTCGCGCCATCGACCGGAAAAGTGACGGAAGCAGCGGCAAAAGCGGAGCCGGCCCAGGTGGCGATTGCGAGACTTGCGCCCGCTGCTACCGCTGCGGCACCTCAGGCGAAGCCGCCGGCTGGGGCGGCGGCAATGCCGGCGCCATCCGCGCTCGGCAACGCTTCGGCGCCGGCGGTTGAAGTCGCATCGATTTCGCCGCCGCCAACCGTCGCGGCGACCAGGCCGGCCATGACTGCCGCGGACATCGCTGCGATCAAGCACGCCTTCGAGAACCAGTTCAATCTAGGCCAACCAGCCTCCGGCGACATCCGTCCTGGGTTGCTGCGCAAGGGCGATGAAATTTTCATCCGTGGTCCGGTGCGTGCGGTAGTGCGCAGGGAGCGTTCCCGCGTGCAGTTGTTCTGGGTCGATGGCGAGATCAACCTCGAACGTGCCGAACTGATGAAGACCGACGCCAATCGCTACCGCGTCGACGAGCCGCTGCGCGATGTCGCCAATCCCAGCCTGCGCGCGATGCACAGCGAACCGAAGATGTTCACCGCACACATCCCGGCGGCGAAGGTGCGTGCCGACATGGAGCGTCATTTCAACGATGCGAAGATCATCACCGCGCGCATGGCTCCCGTCGATCTGCGCTATGGGGACCTGTTCTACGTCTATCGCAATCATGCGGTCGTATTCCGTCGTACCGAGCTTGGCTTTGACCGTTATTGGCTGGAAGGAGAGATCGACCTCAACCAATCGGGCGTGATCAAGAGCGGCGACGCCTACCGCATCGTCAGCGAAAAGCTCTGAATCGCGGTATCCGGGCCGGGCTGCGCGGCGCTCGATGCACCGCAATTTTTCGTCAGACCGAGGTCTCGACGCGGCGGCGGCGGAACCAGATCGCCGCGACGACCAGACCGGCGCCGGCGGCGACGCCGATCCACAGGTCGATCGAGCCGATCGCGTCGAAGATGTGGCCCCAGCTCAACACCGAATTGACCAGGTCGAACTTGTCGAGTTCGATATTGGTGTCGCCGCCGCCGGTGATTGCGCGCAGTGTGCCGTTGCCGCCGACGCCCAGCCAGCCGCCCGGCACGATGCCGAACAGGATGCGGCCGACGATGTACTTCCAGTACCAGGCGCTCGGGATCGAGAACTGCTGCAGCAACTGGGTGAAGCCGAGGACCGCACCGAGTGCGACCGGAACCGCCACGGCCCAGAGGAACGGCTTGGAGCGCGCGAAAGCGGAGCAGAGCAGCAGCCAGCCGGCGGTCGGCAGCGCCCACAGTGCGTTGACCGGAATCAGGCAGACGAGCTTGATCCACATCGTTATCAATGGTGCCGGATTCCACAGCAGCGGCAGTGGATTGACGCCGTGGATGCCGGCATAGACGCTGATCAGGATCAGCGTGACGATGTGCATCGCGATCAACGCGGCGATGGCGAAGGCCGGCGCGATCAGCACTGCCGCGACGACCTTGGACAGCACCGTGTCGAGGTCGGATATCGGCAGCGACTTCCAGAACAGCACGCTGCGGTCGCGGCGATCGTCATAGAGTGCGCCGAGCAGATAGAAGAACACGACGAAAAACAGCGTTGCCATGATCGGGATCGACATGCCCATCAGGCCGGCGGCCAGCCCGGAGTTGAAGGTCGCGACCTGGTCGGGCGTCATGTTCGCCGAGATCCGGTCGAGGTTGAGATTGCCGATGTTGACGCCATGGCGCGCGGCCGTGGCCTCGGCGACGATCATGCTGAGCAGCAGGATCGCGATCACCACGCCGCCCGCAATCAACGGTGCCCAGAAAAATCCGCCGCGATGTTCCCAATATTCGCGCTTGAGCAGCCAGAGGAGGGTTTGCATCGGATTTGGTTTTGTCGAGGTGGTGGGCCTGATAGCGGATGGTGCGTTCATGCGTAGGTCCCCTTCATCGTCGCCACGAACAGGTCCGCGACGCTTGGTTTGTGCAATTCGCCGAGTTGTGCGAGCTGCGCCTGCGGCACACCATCGAACAGGAACACACTCTTGCCGAAGATGCCGCGTTCGTTGAGCGGTTTGAGCGCGCGTGCGGCTTCGACCTTTTCCGGCGCGACCATGACTTCGGCGTAGCGCTCGCCGATCTCGTCCATGCTCGCGTTGACGATCAGCTTGCCGTCCTTGATGAAGATCAGGTCAGTGAGGATGTGTTCGATCTCCTCGACCTGGTGCGTCGTCACGAGGATGGTTTTTTCCTCGTCGAAATAGTCGTTGAGCAGGCTCTGGTAGAACTCCTTGCGATAGAGGATGTCCAGGCCCAGTGTTGGTTCGTCGAGCACGAGCAGGCGCGCGTCGATCGCCATGACCAGGGCGAGGTGCAGCTGCACGATCATGCCCTTGGACAGCTCGCGCACGCGCATCGCCGGCTTCAGCTTCGTGCGCGCGAGGAAGGCCTGGCATTTGTCGCGCGAGAAACGCGGATGTATCCCGGCGACGAAATCGACCGCCTCGGACACGCGCAGCCAGCGTGGCAGCACGGCAACGTCGGCAATGAAGCAGACTTGCTGCATCAGTTCGGTGCGCTGCGTGCGTGGATCGAGGCCGAGTACGGAAAGCTCGCCCTCGAATTCGGTGAGGCCGAGGATCGCCTTGAGCGCGGTCGTCTTGCCGGCGCCGTTCGGACCGATCAGCCCGACGATGCGGCCGGCGGCGATGTCGAAATCGACGTGGTCGAGCGCGACCGCAGCGCCGTAGCGTTTGGTCAGGCCGCGTGCGCGGACGATGTGGGTCGTGGTGGCGCTGGCGTCATTCATGCGAGGTGCCGTTCGTGTTCTTCGCGGTATCGATGAGAGTGGAAAGGTCGAGGCCGAGGCGGGCGAGACGATCGCGCAACGCCGGCCATTCTTCACGCAGGAAGCGTTCGCGCTCGCTGCGCAGCAGGGCTTCGCGTGCGCCTTCGGCCACGTACATGCCGAGGCCGCGGCGCTTTTCGACGAGGTTGTCGTCGACCAGTTCCTGATACGCCTTCGACACGGTGATCGGGTTGAGTTGGAAGTCCGCCGCGACCTGGCGGACCGACGGCAATGCGTCGCCGTGCTTGAGTACGCCGTCGAGGATCATGGCCACGACTCGGTCGCGCAGCTGGCGATAAATCGGGGCATTGTCGTTCCAGGTAACGCTCATGGCGATGGCCGTGCTCTCACTTGCTGCTGTGGGTCAAAACCTTGCCGAACGAATAGTAGGGCATGTCCAGGCGCAGGCGGTGCGGCTCGGCGACCGCGCGCACGAGGAAGCCGTGTTCTTCCTCGTCGCCTACCTGGGTAATCGCGGTGGCGTGCATTGCGGCGGCCACTTCCTCGGCGCCCGGCTGCACGACGATCGGCGCCAGGATCTGGATGCGGTCGCTGGGATCGATGCGAGCGGCGATGATCTCCTCTTCGCTGGCACGGACATGAACGGTGGGCAGGACCGGCAGGGCCACGGTGAGCGTGGTTTGCGCTGGATCGGGCCGGACCGTCACGGTGTCGAGCATCACGATCGGAAGTGCCGAAGCAGCGTGCGGAGCGGGGGTCGGCAGGGGACTCGAATGCAGGGCGGCGGCGCCGAGAATGACCGCACCCGTCAGCGCGAGCAAGCCGAGTCGGATGACTGGGGTGGACGTGTTCATGATCATCTCCGTAGTGACTTTGTGAGTCGATGAAGTGGTGTTGTATGTAACTATAACACTAAATCACGAGATGTCAACTGGAAATTGAAAAAAACTTCGCGGGTGCGTCGTTTGGTGGCCCCGCGCCTCGAGGAACCCTGAGCTGAGTTAATTTTCAGCCGATATTTCGGCGCGGAGAGGACCCCGGTTCGCCATTCCCGCGTGTTCTCGGCGGAAATCCAGCGACTTGGTTTGGGCAGTTGGAACGGTAGCGCGCAGGAAGGCCCGCTTCGCTCACAGCCAGCCTTGGTTTCTCTGCGCGCTGGTCCCGACTTTACGGAAATGCCGAGCAAAAAAAGCGGCAGCCGATGAATCAGGCGAATCAGGCCGCTTCGGCCTGTTCCAATTCCTGTTGCGCAGCCAGCCAGGCCTCTTCCGTCGCGCCGATGTCGGCGGTGAGGGTGTTCGATTGCTGGCTCATTTCGAGCATCTGCGCGGTCGAGGCGCTGGCATAGAAGGCGGGGTCTGCCAGCTTGGTGTCGAGGGCGCGCTTGTCCGCTTCCAGTGCGGCCATGCGCTTTTCCAGGTCGACGAGTTTCTTGCGCAGCGACCGCTGCAAGGCGGCACGTTCGCGGCTGTCGGCGGCCGAATCCTGAGTGGGCGCGGCTTTTGTCCGCGCATCGGCGCGCTCGCGGCGTTGCTCCTTCTTGCTCTTGCCCGATGACGCCGGAGTATCCGCGCTGGCGGCGTCCTCCGTGTTCGCCCGCATCACGATGCGCGCGTAGTCGTCGAGATCGCCGTCGTAGTCGGCGACGCGGCCGCCGCCGACGTGGAGCAGGGTGGTGCAGCAGGTACGGATCAGCGCGCGGTCGTGGGAGACGAGGACGAGTGCGCCTTCGTAGTCGTTGAGCGCTTCGGTCAGCGCTTCGCGCATGTCGAGGTCGAGGTGGTTGGTCGGTTCGTCGAGCAGCAGCAGGTTCGGCTTCTGATACACGGTCAGGGCGAGGCACAGGCGTGCCTTCTCGCCGCCGGAGAACGGCGCAACCGGTTCCAGGGCGCGATCGCCTGCGAAGCCGAAGCCACCGAGGAAGTCGCGCGCTCCGCGCTCGCCGAGCGCGGGGTCGAGTTCGAGCAGATGCTCGACCGCGGTCGACTTCGCATGCAGTTGCTCGAGTTGATGCTGGGCGAAGTAGCCGATCGCAAGGTCGCGCGCGGCGATCAACTCGCCGGCCATCGGCGCGAGCTGCCCCGCGAGCAGCTTGATCAAAGTCGATTTGCCCGCGCCGTTCGCGCCGAGCAGGGCGACGCGATCGCCGGGTACGAGGTTGAATTTGATCCGGTCGAGCACGCGGCGTTCGCCGTAGCCTGCCGCAGCCTCGTCCAGGCGCAGCAGCGGGTCGGGCATCGCCGCGGGCTGGCGGAATTCGAAGCGGATGGTCGAGGCCGCGCGCACGGGCGCGATGTCGACCATGCGCTCCAGCGCCTTGATGCGACTTTGCGCCTGACGCGCCTTCGACGCCTTCGCGCGGAAACGGTCGACGAAACTTTGCAGATGCGCGCGTTCGCGCTGCTGCTTTTCCAGCATCGATTGCTGTTGCGCCAGGCGCTCGCTGCGCTTGCGCTCGTAGCCGGTGAGGTTGCCGCTGAACAGTTCCACGCGCTGCTCGGCGATGCTGAGCATGTGCGTTGCGACCGCGTCGAGGAATTCGCGGTCATGCGAGATCACGAGCAGGGTGCCGGTATACTTTTTCAGCCAGCCTTCGAGCCAGATCACCGCGTCGAGGTCGAGGTGGTTGGTCGGCTCGTCGAGCAGGAGCAGGTCGGAGCGGCACATCAGCGCCTGGGCGAGGTTCAGGCGCATGCGCCAGCCGCCGGAGAAATCGCGCACGTTGCGCGTCTCGGCGCCGGCGGCGAAGCCGAGGCCGTGCAGCAGCGCTCCCGCGCGCGCATGCGCGGCGTAGCCGTCGATCGCGAGCAGGCGTTCGTGAAGGTGGGCCAGACGCATGCCGTCGTGTTCGGCTTCGGCGACGGCGAGGTCGCGTTCGATCTGGCGGAACTCGGCGTCGCCGTCGAGCACGTAGTCGAGTGCGGTCACGTCCAGCGCTTCGACCTCCTGTTTGACCCAGGCCAGCGTCCAGTTCTTCGGTCGCTCGAAATGCCCGGCGTCGGGTTGCAGGTCGCCGGCAACCAGCGCCAGCAGGCTCGATTTGCCCGCGCCGTTGCGCCCGCTGATGCCCACACGCCAGCCGGCGTGCAGTTGCAGGGTCATGGATTGGAACAGGAGCAAGGGGCCGCGCCGCAGCGCGAGATCGTCGAAACGCAGCATGCGCGCATTTTACCTGAAGCCGGCAGGCGACTCGAACCTGAACGGGGCTGCGTCGTAGCGGAACCAGAGCCGGCTGCCCGAGTCGAACAGCCCGGTTCATTTGCCTTCGCGGGGTGTGGGCCGCACAATACACCGCTTTTTCACGCCCCCGTTTCGTGCGGGAGCCATGTCCGGATCCTTCGTGGATCGTTTACCGAAAGATTTCGAGTTGCCAGGAGCACACATGACCCAGTTTTTGCGCAAAACCCTGATCGCCACCGCCGTTGCCGGCGCGATGACCGTCGCCGGCGCCGCTTTTGCGCAGGCTCCGGCCGCGGGAGCCGCCGCCCCGGCCGCGAACAAGGCGATCAATGCGAAGTTCAAGACCGAGAAGGAAAAATACGGCTATCTGGTCGGCACCAAGGTCGGCGAGAATCTCGCCCAGATCAAGGACGAAGTCGACCAGGCCGCACTCGTGGCCGCGCTGCAGGACAGCCTCAAGGGCGTCAAGCCGAAGCTGACCCCGGACGAGCTCAACCAGGTCAACCAGGAATTCATGCAGAAGCATCAGGCCGCGGCGATGGCCAAGCGCGCCGAGGAAGCGAAGAAGAATCAAGCCGACGGTGACGCCTTCCTGGCCAAGAACAAGACCAAGGCCGGCGTGAAGACCACGGCCTCGGGCCTGCAGTACGAAGTGATCAAGGAAGGCACCGGTGCGAAGCCGAAGGCGACCGACACAGTCAAGGTGGAGTACCGGGGCACCAAGATCAATGGCGAGGAATTCGACGCATCCGACAAGCACGGCGGTTCCGCGACGTTCCCGCTCAACGGCGTGATCCCGGGGTGGACCGAGGGCGTACAGCTCATGTCGGTCGGCTCGAAGTACAAGTTCTTCGTGCCGTCCAAGCTCGCCTATGGCGAGAATGGCCCCGGCCCGATCGGTCCGAACGCGACGCTGATCTTCGACGTCACCCTGGTCGGCATCGAGCCGCCCGCAGCGGCCGGTGAAGCGAAGACGCCGCAGCCGGTGGACAAGCCCGCCGCTGCGAAGCAGTAAATTCGCGCTGCAAATCAGTCGAAAAGGCGCGGAGCGATCCGCGCCTTTTTCATGCCTGCGCGTGATCGCGCGCAACCCACCTACCCGCTACAATCCATCAGATGAAGATCAGCATTTTCGGCACCGGTTACGTCGGCCTCGTTACCGGCGCGTGCATGGCCGACGTCGGCAACGACGTCGTCTGCGTGGACATCGATGCGGCCAAGGTCGCACGTCTCGATGCCGGCGAGATCCCGATATTCGAGCCTGGTCTCGAGGATCTCGTCGCCGCGAATCGCGCGAAGAAGCGCCTGCGCTTCACTACCGATGCGGCGGCGGCGATCGGGCACGGTTCGGTCGTCTTCATCGCCGTCGGCACGCCGCCGGACGAAGACGGCAGTGCCGACCTTTCGCACGTGCTTGCGGTGGCGCGCACGATCGGCCGGCACCTGGATCGGCCAACCGTGGTCGTGAACAAATCCACCGTGCCGGTCGGCACCGCGGACCGCGTGCGCGACGCGATTGCGGCCGAACTGGAAGCGCGCGGTGCCGACGTCGCCTTCGATGTCGTCTCCAATCCCGAATTTCTCAAGGAAGGCGATGCGGTCAAGGACTGCATGCGCCCGGACCGCATCGTCATCGGCTCGAACAGCGCGCGCGCGATCGAGCAGATGAAAATCCTGTACGCGCCGTTCAACCGCAACCACGAGCGCATCGTGCTCATGGACGTGCGCTCGGCCGAGTTGACCAAGTACGCGGCCAACGCAATGCTCGCAACCAAGATCAGCTTCATGAACGAGATGGCGAACATCGCCGAGCGCGTCGGCGCCGACATCGAACTCGTGCGCCACGGCATCGGCTCGGATCCGCGCATCGGCTACTCGTTCATCTATCCCGGCGCGGGTTATGGCGGCTCGTGTTTCCCCAAGGACGTACGCGCGCTCGAGCGCACCGCACGCAGCCACGGCTACGAAGCACGCCTGCTCGGCACGGTCGAGGCAGTGAACGATGCGCAGAAGGAAAAACTCTACGAATTGATCGAGCGTCATTTCGGCGGTGCGCCCAATGGCAAGACCGTCGCCGTCTGGGGGCTCGCGTTCAAGCCGAACACCGACGACATGCGCGAGGCCTCGAGCCGGCGCCTGCTTGAGCAGCTTTGGGCCGCTGGCGCGACCGTGCGTGCTTACGACCCCGAGGCGCGCGAGGAAGCGGGGCGTCTCTACGGCGAGCGTGCCGATCTGGTGCTGTGCGAGGATGCCGACGCCGCGCTGAACGGCGCCGATGTGCTCGTGATCGTGACCGAGTGGAAGGCGTTCTGGAGCCCGGATTTCGCCCGCATCAAGGCCTGTCTCAAGTCGCCGGCGATTTTCGACGGGCGCAACATCTACGAACCGGCGGCAGTCGAAGCGGCCGGCATCGCCTACTACGGCATCGGTCGCGGCAGGAGCATTGCGTCGCGCGGAGCGGGCGCATGAGCGGGGCGGCGGCGTCGATCGAACAGCGTCTCACCGATCTCGAAGTGCGCCTGACGTTTCTCGATGGCACCGTGCAGAGCCTCGATGCCACGATGGCCGAGCAGGATCGCCTGTTGCTCGATCTGCGCCGCGAGCTGGTGCGGCTGCGCGACACGTTGAGCGGCATGCAGACGGCGGGGCAGGATGCGCGCGACGAACCGCCACCGCCACATTATTAGTGCGTTCACCCGCGAACGCCGAGATCGAGAAGCGGCCATTCTTGGCCGCATTTTTCAAATAAAATCCGAGCTTCGACGACGCATGCTCAAATCCGTTTTATGTCCGAATCCCTGCGCGACCAATTGCTGAAGTCGGGCCTTGCCGCGAAGTTCAAGGCCGAGGCGAAGCCTGCGAAGGAGCAGCACAAAAAACCTCAGCCGGTGAAGGCGGCGCGGCCGCAGGTGTCGCAGCGGAAGAAGCCTGCTTCTGCGCTGCAGGAGCCCAACCTCGCCCATGCGTACGCGTTGCGTGCGAAACAGGAAAAGGACGAGCGTGATCAGGCGCAGCGCGACGCCGAGCGCCAGGCGCGCGAGAATCGCGAGCGCAAGCAGAAATTGGCAGCCCTGCTCAACGGCAAGGCGCTCAATTCAGCCGATGCCGACACGCCGCGGCATTTCCCGCACGGCAACAAGATCCGTCGTGTGTATTGCACTGCCGAACAGTTCGCCAAGCTCAACCAGGGCGATCTTGCGATCGTGCAGTTGGCGGGCCGTTACCTGCTCGTCGAGCGCGGCATCGCGCTGCAGGCGCAAGAAATCAATCCTCAGGCGCTGGTGTTGCTGTGCGATCCGGATGCGCCGACCGAGGACGATGTGCCGGCGGATCTGGTCTGGTAGGAAGGCTGGCGCATCCGGCCGGTTGTGCAGGCTACCGATTCAGGCACTTGCGCAGCATGATCAGAAATCGATGAAATAACTAATTTAGTGTTTCATGTCGGTTCAAGAGATTTCAGAAATTACGCTGTAACACGCGAGCTGCCCGCTCAACGGTCGGTATCGACAGCGCAAATTACTAGCCGGCGCGACTTACATTGTTCGTCGTAGCGCAATCGCTCGCTAACGCCAAGTGCTCTTGCTTCAGACGGCCAGCTGATTCTTTGGAGGTCGCATCTTCGAGCCCCAATTTGTCACGCACTCAGAAGGGCAATCTGCAGCAAATTCTTGAAGGGAGGGTGTCCTAGATTTTGTGTAAACGGGCCAAAGGCAGGAAACTGCCATTCGACTCGGGCGCACCTTGTCCGTTCGCCGCGAGCAGCAGCCCCGAGAGAGCTGGCGTGTTCTTCGGTGCCGCCGATGTGGAGAGTCGGATGCCGCGCGCGGCCAGCAGGTTTTGTGAGCAACTGTCGTCGCCGCTGAATGCATGAGTGGCGAAGTGGATGGTCGTGCTCCGCGGCATCGCCGCTCGGACGGCCGCCTTGTTTGCCGCGCTGCCGACCCAGCCAGCCGGGGTCGCTCGCGCCTGTCTGCGCCCACAGCGCTCGTAACGCATCCAATTCGCGCCGGGCACCCGGAAGTGCGTGCAGCGCGTCTCCGCACGCCCCCGTCATCGCCGGATCGGGAGTCATGTCGCCGACCAGCAGCAGGCTGCCCGCCCGCGCGCGGGAAAACGCCGCGAAAACCGCGGGTGCGAGAGGTGCGCAAAGGCGAAAACGCCACCCGCCCGGCGCGTCAGGCGCCGCAGCGCAGGCTTGCGCCGCCCCCGGTCCCCCGGCCATCCCGCAGACTGCGCGAAAAGGGCGGTTGAATTTCCTGTACCCGCGTCATCCCGGCCACGCACCGTGCGCGAGACGCTTGCGTGCGGCTCTCGGATGCGCTTTAGGCAGTGCCAGATGGGAAGGAATTCGTGCGGCTACACCCTTCGCACGCGATTTCGATAGGCTTGCACGTTGTTGCCGTCGATGTGGCGCTCGCGCGTGCCCGTGACCGTGCCGACTTTTGCATCGTCGCCGCTGACGGGTTTGGCGTCGACCTTGGTTTCGTGTTCGAAGTCGTAGGACTTGTCGGTGTTGCGGTAATAACGGTAAAGCATCCAGTACAAGCCG
This sequence comes from Rudaea sp., assembly GCF_057139185.1. NCBI lineage: Bacteria > Pseudomonadati > Pseudomonadota > Gammaproteobacteria > Lysobacterales > Rhodanobacteraceae > Rudaea > Rudaea sp. Next base: position 170,949 of record NZ_DBNHDN010000006.1, read on the forward strand.
GTCGCGCCGGCTGGTCCGAGCAGCAAGATGCCAAGTCCGCCGTCGCTCATGATGAATGTCCCGCGATCCAGAGTGCGATGCCTTCGAGGAAGGTACCGGCCGTGAGGGCGGCGAGGAGGAGCTTCCAATGCTGCACCGGCACGCTGCCCATGGTCTTGCCGGTGCGGCCGTTCACCGCGATGTAGTGCAGCAGGCCGCCATGGCTGCCCGGCTGGTGGTAGGAGTACAGCCACACCGGCAGGTACATCGACACCCAGCGCGTGCCGTGCACGTCGAGGTGTTCCTGTTCCCAGCGCACGCCGCGATCGTAGCGCTTGGCCGAGGCCTCGACTTCGGCGCGGGCAAGTGACAGCAGTTCGTCCTCCAGGCGCGGGCGCAGGGCCTCCACGTTCTGGTCGCGCTTCTCCGAATTGAAGCCGGCAAGGTACGACGCGTTCCACTTCACCGCGTTCTTGGTGTCGAACGGCAGGATTGCATTGATGATGTTGTTGGTGTTGACGCGCGTGTCGAGGTTGCCGCGTTCGCTGGATGATTCCAGCGGCAGGTCGTCCACCGTGAAATCCACGTGGCGGCTCACGCGATACACATCGGCGTCGTAGTAGGTGGTCTTGTTGTTGTCGCTGCCGCGCTCGTAACGCCGCGTCTCGATTTCACCTTGGCCGGCGACGTCGGCGCTCGCGTTGCTGTCGACGATCATGTAGGGCAGATACACGCCAACGACATTTTCCGGCGTGAATTGCTCCTTGAATTCCTTGAGCGCGAACAATTGCCGCTTGCCGACGAACTGGCGGATGCGCGCAACCGCATCGTCCTTCTTGATGTGGAACGACAGCACCGCGTCCGGCACCGCGCCATTGGGCACCTGCTCGTTCACGCCCAGCACATGCCGGCACCAATGGCAGCGCGCGGTCATCGCGTTTTGCGTGTTGACGGTGACCTCGGCGCCGCAGCCGGGGCACTTGAAGCTGACCAGGGCCGCCGCGTCGGCCTGGATGTCCCGCGCGCCGGACGCGATGACCGTTCCCTGCAATTTGTCGATGCCTTCACCGAGCCCGAATTCGTCTTCGACGCGGGCGCCGGACCATTCATTGCGGCAATACAGGCAAATCAGCAGATCGGTGCCCGGCTTTTGCCGGATGTCGGTCGAACCGCATTTCGGGCAGCGGTTGGCGCCGTCCTTGAGTTCCTTGGAAGCGGTGTCGATCGCGGTCGGATCCGGCGCTGTCAACTCGTCGCGGATCGGCGGCGGCAGGGTCGCCGGGTCGATCGGAAAGCTGCCCGGCGCTGGCGGCACGTCGCGCGGTGACCCCGGGCCGCTGGGCGGCGCCGGAGGGGGTGGGTTCGCGTTCGCCATGGTCGGACTACGCTTTGCCGATTACAGTCCCAGCGCCTTGGCCTTGAGCGCGTCGTAATCGGCCTGGGTGATGAGTCCGGCATCGAGCATCTGCTTGGCCTTGGTCAGTTTGGCGACCGGATCGTCGGCCGCTGGCGCCGCCGGCGCGGCGACCGGCTGTTGCAATCCGGCCATGCCGCCCATCATGCCTGACGCCATGCCGATACCCATCATGCCCGCGGCACCGCCATTTTCACCCGCGGCCTGCATGCCCGCCGCAACACTGGCCTGCAAGTTGGAATTGCCGCGCGCGCCCATCAGGGCATCGGCACGCTGCACGGTCTTGAGCAACTCCTTGGTGGTCGCGTCGTATTCGATCGAGATGATGGCGGTCTTGACGATGGCCAGGCCGCGATCGGATTTCCACTGGTAGGCTTTTTCGACCGCATCGGACAGGCTCTGCGCGAAGCCAATCGAATCCTGCTGCAGCTTGGTGATGCGATTGCCCTTGGCCGGGTCGTTGGAGTAAAGGCTGAAAGCCGGCGCGAGCGAGCCGACCACCTCGTTGAAAAGCTGGTCCGCCGCCGGGTTGTCCATGTCCGTGAAATCGAAAACCCGGCCCGGCTGCAAGTACGTGGCCGGCACGAAGTTCTTCACGAACAGGATCGGATCGACGATCTTCATCGTGTAAGTGCCACGTGTCACCGCACCCACCTGCGTGTTGAGGAACTTGTCGTCCCAGTAGATTTCGGATTGCGTGCCGAAGCGGTTGTCCGGCAATTCCTTGAGCGAGACGAAGAACGCGGCCTGTTGCGAACCGGGCTGGCCGCCGAACTTGAAGCGCTCCCAGGATTGCTTGATCAGCGAATCGACGAGGCCGCCACCGGAGAAGATCGACTTCGAGTTGATGTCGTCCGAGCGCCATTCATAGCCACCCGCCTGTGCGGCGAGGCCGGTGATCGCGCCATCCTGGAACAGCAGCAGGCCATAGCCTTCCGGCACGACGATCTTCGAGCCGTTGGTGATGATGTTCGACGAGCCCTTCGTGTTGGCGCCGCGCCCGGCATTGGTGCCGTGCGGGACCGCGGCGAACAGCGCAGCCGTTGGCGGCAAGCCGTCCGGAACCGTGTAGAAGTCTTTCCACTGATCGGCGAGAGCACCGCCGAGCGAACCGATCGCAGCCTGAACAAGACCCATGACGCCTCCAAGATTCGTGACTGGGCGTAACCGCCAAAAGATGTAACGGAAAAGTACACCAACACCGACAGGAAGACCACAGCGTACGATGGCCGCCAGGGATGGCAGGCCCGGATCGGGCTGCAAGAAGCGCGGCTTCTGCCCCAGTTGCGGCGCGCGGCGCATGGCGGGGCATCTGGTGGACGACGTGTTCGGTGCGCGCCCGGTGCGGCAATGGGTGCTGAGCGTCCCGTATCCGCTGCGCTTCCTGTTCGCCGGCAACCCGCACAGCATCGGCCCGGTGCTGGCCATCGTGCAGCGCGCGATCGGCGCGTCGCTGGCGGACGAGGCGGGGGTTGCGCGCCACACCGCCCAGTGCGGCACGGTGACGCTGATCCAGCGTTTCGGCAGTGCGCTCAACTTCAACCTGCACTTGCACATGCTGTTTCTCGATGGCGTGTGCCGCCACCTGGCGAAGCAGGGGTATCTGGAAAGCGAAGACGACGTGCCGTTCCTGACGGACGCGGCAGCCAGCGACGAAGGCATGGACGCGCTGCGCATGAGTTCGGTCACGTACCGCGTCGCCACCGGCGCGCAGACCGGGCGCAAGGTGACGACGCTGCAAACCCTGCCGGGCGACGTGGATGGCTTCACCTCCGAGTCGGGCAAGATCGGCGGCTTCTCGCTGCACGCAGGCGTATCGGCAAATGAACACGAAAGCGCCAAGCTCGAACGCCTGTGCCGCACCATCACGCGCCCGGCGGTGTCGGAAAAGCGCATCGCGCTGACCGCCAGCGGACAAGTGCGCTATGCCCTCAAGACGCCGTGGCGCGACGGCGCCACGCACGTGATGCTCGATCCGGTGGAGCTCCTCGCGTGACTGGCCGCACTGGTGCCGCCGCCGCGCGCGCACCTGACGCGGTTGCACGGCGTGTTCACGCCGAACGCAACCCTGCGCGCGCAGGTCACCGCTGCTGGGCGGGGCAGGGGCACGGCGATGAATGCCGCTGCGAACCAGGCCTGCCGAAGGTAGGCGCAAGTGGGTAGCCAGATGGGTAGCTACCAGGAAATCTTGATTGGAGATTTCGTAGAAATCTCTTTGTGAACATATAGTTGGCGTCGAGCAACTAAAAATCGATGAAATAACCGCCATTCACCGGGATGTTCGCACCGGTGATGAAACCGGATTCGTCGGCCGCAAGGAAGGCGACGACGCGGGCGATTTCCGATGGCTCGCCGAGGCGACCGACCGGGATGCTCGCGACGATCTGGCTGCGCACGTTCTCGGGGATCGCGCGCACCATGGCGGTGTTGCAGTAGCCGGGTGAAACGCTGTTGACGGTCACGTTCTTGCGCGCCACTTCGCGCGCCAGCGCCATGGTGAAGCCGTGCATGCCGGCCTTGGCTGCGGAATAGTTGGTCTGGCCGAACTGGCCGGTCTGGCCGTTGACCGAGGAGATGTTGACGATGCGGCCGAAGCCACGCTCGCTCATGCCATCGACGACGTTGCGGCACATGTTGAACACGCCATCGAGATTGATCTTGAGCACGTCGACCCATTGCTGCGGCGACATCTTGCGCAACGTGGTGTCGCGGGTGATGCCGGCGGCGTTGACGAGGATGTCGACGGGACCGTGCGTCGCCTCGACCTGTTTGATCAGCGCGGCGCATGCATCGAAATCGGCGACGTTGAACGGCTCGAAGAAAATCCTGTCGGCGTAGCCCTGGATCTCGCCCTGAAATTCGGCCAGGCGTTCGGGCCGGCTGCCAAGGTCAGCGGCGACCGCGATGCAACCCGCATTCGCCAGATGCTTGCAGATTTCAGTGCCGAGTCCGCCGATGCCGCCGGTCACCAGTGCAATGCGTTTCTTCATTCCTGCCTCATCAAAAAAAATCCCATCGCAAGGATGGGTTGGTGTTCGTGCTGCGCAACAAATGTTGCGCAGCGGGATCGATTCCTGCGCTGCGCGGGATCAGGGTTTGCCGTCCTTCTTTGCCGCGCCCGCCTGGTGCGCCTGTGCGGCAGCGGACTTGAGGAAGTTGTCCTGCACCGACTTCCACAGATCGAGATTGCGCTCGGTCATGTCGTTGAGCATCGACCATGGCGTCTGCCCGAGGATATTGTTGAGCTGGCTGCGGAACTTGCCCTGCTGGTCGAGAAAGATCTGCAGGCTCTTCTCCAGGTAGCTGCCCATGAAGCCCTGCATCGAATCGCCGTAGAAACGAATCACCTGCGAAAGCAGTTGCGTGGTGAACATCGGCTGGCCATGACCCTCGTGCTCGGCGATGATCTGCAGCAGTACGGTGCGGGTCAGGTCCTCGCCGGTCTTGGCGTCGCGGACTTCGAAATCGTCGCCGTCGAGTACGAGCTGGCGGACCTCCTCGAGCGTGATGTAACTCGAGATTTCCGTGTCGTAGAGACGGCGATTCGGGTACTTCTTGATGATGCGGGTTTGTGCCATGCCGCAAAAGTAGCAGATTGTGATGCGCCGCACCAGTGCATTGCTGTGCAGCAATCGCGATGCAAGGAGTGCAGAAGTCCCAAGCAGGCACGCCCTCGCGATCCACCTTCGAACCGCCGCCCGCTCGACATCCCTGTCTCACCTGGCAGGCACCCTGCGCGACGCGCTTCAATGCATCGCGCAGGCAGGGCAGGGCGCTTACCAGCCCATGTATTGCCCGCCGTTGATGGCGAGGTTGGCGCCGGTGATCCACCGGGCTTCGTCCTTGACGAAGAACTCGATCGCGTAGGCGATTTCCTCGGGCTCGCCGAGGCGGCCGACGGGAATCTGCGCAGCGATCTTGTTGCGCACATCCTCGGGCACGGCCATGACCATTTCCGTCGCGACATAGCCGGGCGAGACGGTGTTGACGGTGATGCCGAACTTCGCATTCTCCTGCGCGAGCGAGATCGTGAAGCCATGCATGCCGGCCTTGGCCGCGGCGTAGTTGGCCTGGCCGTACTGGCCTTTCTGACCGTTGATCGAGCTGATCTGGATGATGCGCCCCCACTTGCGGTTGCGCATGCCGTCGATGACCGGGCGGGTGACGTTGAACACCGAGTTGAGGTTGGTGTTGATCACCTCCTGCCACTGCATCGCGCTCATCTTGTGGAAGGTCGTGTCGCGCGTGATGCCGGCGTTGTTGACCAAAATATCGACCGGACCGAGTTTGGATTCGACCTCCTTGACCATCGCTTCGGCGGAGGCGGTGTCGGAAACGTCGCCCTTGACCAGCAGCACGTCGACGCCCTCGGATTTGAGTTTGTCGGCCCAGGCCTTGGCCTTGGCTTCGTCGCGATAGTTGGTGGCTACCTTGTGCCCCATCGCCGCAAGACGCTTGACGATGGCCGTACCGATGCCACCGGTGCCGCCTGTAACGAGTGCTACGCGTGACGTCATGACTGCTCCCTCCCGGTTGTGCGACGGCTGGGCATCAGCCGACGGAATCTTTTCCTGGATTGTACACGCTAAGCATTGCAGTCAAAGGCGGGAAAACCATCGAGCTTCTTGCGCAATGCGTCGATATCGAAATGCGGCACGGCGTGCGCCAGCAGCGCGTCCGGGCTGGTCGCCGCCACGCGTGCTGCGTTGGGCAGGCCGAGGAAAGCCAGCGCCGCGCGCAGGGCCGGCATCGGGTCGTGCCGGTCCACCGGCGGCGCGCCTTCGGACTTCGACAGTTTTGCACCGGTGCGGTCGAGGACGAGCGGCAGGTGCAGGTAGCGCGGCGTCGGCAGGCCGAGCAGTTGCTGCAGGCGGATCTGCCTTGGCGTCGAATCGAGCAAGTCGGCGCCGCGCACGATCTCGGTAATGCCCGCCTCGGCATCGTCGACGACGACGGCGAACTGGTACGCATAGCCGCCTTCCACGCGGCGCACGACGAAGTCGCCGACATCGCGCAACAGATTCTGCGCGAACCCGCCCTGGAGCAGATCGTCGAAACCGACGCTGCGGTCGTCCACGCGCAGGCGCCAGGCCGGCGCGCGCGCGGGGTCGGCCGTTGCGACGCAGGCGCCACGATGCACGCCATTGCTGGCAGCCAGGTCGCTGCGGCTGCAGCGGCAAGGGAACACGTGCTCGCCCAACTGCGCGAAAGACGCGGCGTAGGCCTGCGAGCGCCGGCTTTGCCAGACGACGGGCTCGTCCGAGGGCATGCCGAACGCGACCAGCGTGGCCAGGATGTCGTCGGCGGCACCGGGAACCTCGCGCTGCGGATCGAGGTCTTCCATGCGGATGAGCCACGCGCCGCGCTGCGACCTTGCCCTCAGCCAGCTGCCGACGGCGGCGACCAGCGAGCCGAAGTGCAGCGGACCGGTCGGCGAAGGAGCGAAACGGCCGCGATAGTTCATGCTGAATGGGTGGCGTGCCGGTGGCAGTGTTGGCTTGAAAATGTCGTCAGTCTACCCAAAAACTTTTCCTGTCCGCGCTTGCGGACCTTTCAATCCGTGCAGGGATCCTATGCTTCGCATCGTTCTGTTCTTGCTGACCAACCTAGCGATCATGCTCGTTTTGAGCGTCGTCGCCTCGATCTTCGGCCTCGACCGCTGGGCGTACACCCATACCGGCATCAACCTCGCCGGCATGCTCGTGTTTTGCGCCTTGTTCGGCGTCGGCGGTTCGCTGATCTCGCTGCTGTTGTCGAAGACGATGGCGAAGATGTCGGTCGGCGCGCAGGTGATCGCGCAGCCGCGCAACGCGAACGAACAGTGGTTGTTCGGTACGGTCGCGCAGCACGCGAAGAATGCGGGCATCGGCATGCCCGAGATCGCCGTCTACGACGCGCCGGAGATGAACGCCTTCGCCACCGGTGCGAGCAGGAACCACGCGCTCGTCGCCGTGTCCACCGGCCTCCTGCAAAGCATGAACCGCGACGAAGTCTCGGCCGTGCTCGGCCACGAGATCAGCCACGTCGCCAACGGCGACATGGTCACGCTCGCGCTGATCCAGGGTGTGGTCAACACCTTCGTCATGTTCCTCGCACGCGTGCTCGGCAGCGTGATCGACAATGCGATCTCGGGCAATCGCGACCGCGAGGGTGGTTCCGGCATCGGCTATTTCGTCATCACGCTGGTGCTGCAGATGGTGCTCGGCGTGCTTGCGACGATGATCGTCATGTGGTTCTCGCGCTGGCGCGAATTCCGCGCCGATGCGGGCGGCGCGCAACTCGGGGGCCGCGCGAACATGATCTCGGCGCTGCGCACGCTGTCCGCTGGTCACGAGGATGCCGGGTTGCCCAAGGCGCTCGTCGCGTTCGGCATCACCGGTGGCGGCGGCATGGCGCGCCTGTTCATGAGCCACCCGCCGATCGCCGAGCGCATCGCGGCACTGCAGAAGGCGTGACTACGCGGCGCTCAGGATTTTTTCCGGTTCGTTGAGATAGTTGCCCTGGACGAAGTTCACCCCGCAGGTGAACAGGATCGACATGCTGGCCGCGTTCTCGACATGCTCGGCGATGACGATCTTGCCGGCTTGGTGCGCCTGGTGGCAGAACTGGCGGATGAATTCCTGATGCTCCTTGTCCTTCGGCAGGTCCTGCATGTAGCTGCGATCGATCTTCAGATAGCTGGCGTCGATGTGCTTGAGCAACTGGAATGAGTTGACGCCGGCGCCGAACTGTTCGAGGGCGAAACCGCAATGCAACTGGCTCAGGCCGTTGACGAAAGTGCGAGCGACCTTGAGTTGGGTGACGACCTTGCTCTCCGGCACCTCGAACACGAGCGCGTCGCCGCGCACGCGCGCGCTTTTCAGCTGCTGTGCGATCCATGGCAACAAGGTCTCGTCGGCCATCGACGGAGCGGTGAGCTTGACGAAGAACGTGGTGTGCCGGCCGGCTTTCTCGCGTTCGGCCAGCGTCGTGATCGCGCTTGCGATGACGATGCGGTCGATTGCCGGCATCACGCCGGCATCTTCGGCCACCGGGAGGAAGACCGTCGGCATCACCTCGCCCTTGTCGTCGACGAGGCGGGCCAGGATCTCGTAGAACTCGCCCTCGACGCCATGCAGGTTGATGATCGGCTGGCTGTAGAGCGAGAAACGGTTGTGCGTGACCGCGTCTTCGACACGCTCGCGCAACTGCTGCGCCTCGGCGAGCATGGCCGCGTCACGCAAGCCCGGATCGTAGATCGTGACCTGGTTGCCACCGCGTTGCTGCAACTCGCGCAGGCCCGCTCCCGCCTGATTCAGCACTGCCTGCGCATTCGCGTTCTTCTCGCCGATGAGCACGCCGGAAATACTGACGAACAGGCTGACATTCTGCTTGCCGATGTCGAAATCATGCTCGGAAAACGCGTTGCACAGCCGTTGCGCCAGCTCGGCAGCCGCCTCGATCGGCAGGGCGGTGCTGAGCACGCCGAAAGTCTGGTCGCCGAAGCGGAAGGCGACGTGTTCGATCGACTCGAGGTTCCGGCGCAGCAGGTTGGCCATGTCGCCAAGCAGCAGATCGGTGTTGCCGAGACCGATTGCATCGAGGTGCTGGCGGAAATTGTCCGCTTCGAGCAGCAGCAGGACTTGATTCGGCGCGCCAGCCGCCGCAGCCGCGACCATGCGGTCGAGCTCGGTGAGACCGTGCTGGCGGTTGTAGAGGTCGGTGACGAGGTCCTTCGTGCGCAGTGCATCGATCTGGCGGGCCAGTTCGGGGTTGGCCTGCGGCTGGCGCAGCACGATCTGCTGGCAGGGCTCGCCGGCGACGCTTGCCGGTGCGAATTCCATTATCGTGTCGAACGTGGCGCCATCGGCGCGCCGCACTTTGATCGGCAGGTTCGGCGGTGGCTTCTCGCCGCGCGACAGGTCCTTGAGCAGCACCTTGAAATCACTCGTTGCCTCGGGCGCGATGAGGTCGAGGATTGACGCGCCCTGCAGTTCCTCGAAATTCGCGTAGCCGAAAGCTTCGAGCCAAGCCTGGTTCGCGCGCACGTGCGCGCCCTCGTGCACATAGGCTATTGGGTCGCGCGCGGACTCAAGCAGCGAATCGCAGCGGCGTTCGGATTCCGCCAGGCTCGCCTCGAGGCGGCGCACATTGCGGCGCTGGTTGAGATTGTCGAATTCGCGCTGGATCACGGCAACGAGGAGATCGCCGAAATCTCGTGCCGCTGCCGCCACGACTCCGCCGCGAAACGCCTCGGTGATGCTCTCGCCACTGATGCTTTCCAGGATCGCCACCACGGCGATGTCCTTGCCACCGCGGTTGGCCGCGGCGACGACTTCGCCGAGATCGATCGCGGACCCGGACAGGATGAGATCGGGCGTCTGTGTTTGCAGTTGTACCTCGAGTTCATCCACATCGCGTGCTTGCGTCGCGCGCACCGCAATCCCCGCGTTGCGCAGGATGCTGGTCAGGCGCTCGGCGTCCTCGACTGAACTTTCGGCGAGCAGCAGCTTTATCAAGTCGGTGGGTTTGCTCATTGGGGCGACGAGGCTCGCGTCCGCAGTATTGGCGAAATTGGCGTTTTACTCGATCCGCTCCGCGCGCGCCAGCATCACAAGGGGAGCTTGTGCGCTTCGTGTGCGACCTCGCGCACAAGTCTGGGCACGAGATAGCCCGGCAGCCGCACACGCAAAATGTCGATCAGCGCACGCGCCGCATCGTCGTCGATGGCGAAATGCGCCGTGCCGGCGACGCGGTCGAGCTGGTGCAGGTAATAGGGCAGCACGCCGCACTCGAACAGCCGTCCGGACAGGTCGGTCAGCGCGTCGACGGAGTCGTTGATCGCGCGCAACAGCACGCTCTGGTTGAGCAGGGTCGCACCGGCTTCGCGCAGGCGCGCGCAGGCGGCGACGACGCCGGCGTCGATTTCGTTCGCGTGGTTGGCGTGCAGCACGATGGCGACCGGCCACGGCAGGCTGCGCAGCCAGGCGCCGAATTCAGTGTCGATGCGCTCGGGCAGCGCCACCGGCAGGCGTGTATGGATGCGCAGGCGGCGGATATGTGGGATCGCGGCCAGCGCATCGCCCAGTTCGGCCAGTTTTGCCGTCGACAGCGAGAGCGGATCGCCGCCGGACAGGATCACTTCCTCGATCGTCGCATCACCGGCGAGGTGTTCGACGGCTTCGCGCCAGCCGTTCGCCGCGGCGGTTTCCTCGGCGTAGGGGAAATGGCGGCGGAAACAGTAGCGGCAGTTCACTGCGCAGGAGCCGGTCGCGACCAGTAGCGCGCGGCCATGGTACTTGTGCAGCACGCCGCGGGCCGCGCGCGCGGCGAGGTCGCCGACCGCGTCGAGGCCGAACCCCGGCGCATCTTCCAGTTCCGCCGCCTGCGGCAGCACCTGCAGCAGCAGCGGGTCGGTGGCATCGCCGCGACGCATGCGCGCGACGAAGCCGCGCGGCACGCGCAGGGCAAAGCCGGTGTCGAGGCGGGGGAGCACGGTTGCTGCGAGGTGATCGAGGTCGAGCAGCGCCAGCAACTCCCCCGGATCGGTGACTGCTTCGCGCCACAACCGGCGCCAGTCGGCGGTTGCCGGCTCTGCGCGCGTGTGCGCAGCAGCGGCGTTCCCGGTTATCATATCGCCCTCCGCGAAATCCGATCCAACCCCGAATTCTAACAAGCTGCGGGCCCGCGTGGGTCGCGGCGCAAAGGAGCGAACCTATGGCCAGCTATGGCATGAACGACGTCAAGAATGGCATGAAGATCATCGTTGACGGCTATCCGTGCTCGATTGTCGACACCGAGTACGTGAAGCCGGGCAAGGGCCAGGCGTTCACGCGCGTGAAGTACCGCAACATCAAGACCGGCCGCGTCGTCGAATTGACGATGAAGTCGACCGATTCGCTGGAGCCGGCCGACGTGCTCGACCAGGACATGGAGTATCTCTACAGCGACGGCGAGTTCTGGCACTTCATGCACCCGGACACGCACGAGCAGATCGCCGCCGACAAGTCGGCGATGGTCGACGCCGAGAAGTGGCTCAAGGGCAACGAGACCTGCATCGTCACGCTGTGGAATGGCGCGCCGCTGACCGTGTCGCCGCCGAACTTCGTCGAACTGCAGATCACCGAAACCGATCCGGGCGTCAAGGGCGACACCGCGGGCTCCGGCGGCAAGCCGGCCAAGCTCGAAACGGGCGCGACCGTGCGCGTGCCGCTGTTCGTGCCGAACGGCGAGGTGATCCGCGTCGATACGCGCACGGGCGAGTACGTCGGTCGCGTCAAGGGTTGATCTGTCGTCACCAGAAAAAGCATCTTGACGCGGATAAAAGCGGATAAAGAGCTGATCAACACGGAGAGATCAATTGATATCTTTTGGCTTGATCCGTTCTGATCGGCTCTCATCCGTGTAAATCCGTGTTAAATGCTTATTCTTTTTGAGAATCCGGCATGAAACCCGTCGACCAAATCCTCGAAGCGCGCTGGGTCATCCCCGTCGAGCCGCACGGCGTCGTGCTCGACCATCACGCCGTCGCGCTTGCGGGCGACATGATCACCGAGGTGCTGCCGATCGAAGCCGCGCGCGGAAAATATCCGAACGCCGCGCGCATCGAATTGAATGAACACGCGCTGATCCCCGGCCTCGTCAACGCGCACGCGCACAATCCGATGGTGCTGATGCGCGGCCTCGCCGACGACCTGCCGCTGATGACCTGGCTCAACGAGCACATCTGGCCGGCGGAAGGGCGGGTGATGGGTCCGGAGTTCGTGCGCGACGGCATCGAACTGGCGATCGCCGAGATGCTGCGCGGCGGTACCACCTGCTGCAACGAGAATTACCTTTTCCCCGACGCGCAGGCGGCGACGTACCTCAAGCACGGATTCCGCGCGGTCGTCGGCCTGCCGTTCATCGAATTTCCGACCGCGTGGGCGAAGAGCCGCGACGAATACTTCGACAAGAATCTCGCCGTGCACGACGAACTGCGCGGCGAGTCACTCGTGACGACCACGCTGGCACCGCATGCGCCATATACGGTCGCGAACGAAACCTTCGAACGCATCCGCCTGATGAGCGATCAGCTCGACATCCCGGTGCATCTGCATCTGCACGAAACCGCGCAGGAAGTCGAAGATTCGCGCCGCGACCACGGCATGCGCCCGATCGCGCGCATGCACACGCTCGGCCTGGTCAACGATCACCTGATCGCGATTCACATGACCCAGCTGACCGATGCCGAAATCGTACAGATGGCCGAAGCCGGTGCGTCGGTCGCGCATTGTCCCGAATCGAACCTCAAGCTCGCCAGCGGCTTCTGCCCGGCGGAGAAATTGCGCCGCGCCGGCGTCAACCTCGCGATCGGCACCGACGGCGCGGCGAGCAACAACGACCTCGACATGTTCGGCGAGATGCGCACCGCGGCAATACTCGCCAAGGCGGTGGCCAACGATGCGAGTGCATTCGATGCGGCCTTCGCGCTGCAAGCGGCGACGCTCAATGGTGCGCGCGCGCTGGGTCTGGGCGAGCGTATCGGTTCGATCGTGCCCGGCAAGCAGGCCGACCTCGCCGCCGTGCGCCTCGACGCGATCGAGACGCAGCCGATCTATCACGTCGCCTCGCAACTCGTCTACGCGACCGGACGCCAGCAGGTCAGCGACGTGTGGATCGCCGGTCGTCGCAAGCTCGACAACCGCGCGCTGATCGGCATGGATATCGCTGCGCTGCGCGCCAAGGCGCGCGAGTGGCACGAGCGCATCGCGTTTGCGCAATAGCATGAACTTGTATCTGGTCACCCTGATGCGTCGCGCCGGCTTCGATCCCGCCGTGGTGCCTCGGCATCACCAGTTTCTCGAGGATCTGCGCGCGCAAGGACGCAACCAGATGTCTGGCGGGTTTGGCGACAAAAGCGGCGGCGCCTACCTGCTGCGTGCCGTCGACACGGCCGAGGCGCAGGCGATCGTGGCGCGTGATCCGGCGTATACGAGCGGCGGCTGGGAAGTCAGCGTGAGAGAATGGCAGGCGCGTTGATTCTTTCCGGAACCGACAAGTCATGAATTCAACCAACGTCAATCCCGCCGAAACCGGCAAGTTCGACAAGCTCGCCGCGAGCTGGTGGGACCCGCAAGGCGAGTCGCGCCCGCTGCACGACCTCAATCCGGTGCGCCTCAACTACGTCGCCAAGCGTGTCGCGCTCAATGGCGCGCGCGTGCTCGACGTCGGTTGCGGCGGCGGTCTGCTCAGCGAGGCGCTGGCAGCGGCCGGCGCGCAGGTGACCGGCATCGACCTTGCGCCGCGCGTGCTCGATGTGGCGCGCCTGCATCTGCACGAATCGAATCTGCAGGTCGACTACCGCGAAGTCAGCGTCGAGTCGCTCGCGCAGGGGTTGCCCGCAGCGTTCGATGCGATCACCTGCATGGAAATGCTCGAACACGTACCCGACCCGGGCAGCGTGATTGCGGCCTGCGCAATGCTGCTCAAGCCGGGCGGGCGCCTGTTCCTGTCCACGCTCAACCGCACGCCGCTCGCGTTCGGCGTGGCGATCGTCGGCGCCGAGTACGCGTTGAACCTGCTGCCGCGCGGCACGCATCACTACGCCCAGTTCATCCGCCCGGCGGAAATGGCCGCGGCGCTGCGCGATGCCGGGCTCGAGCTCGAAGATGTCAGCGGTCTGGCCTACAACCCGCTGTCGCGGCGTGCGTGGATCGTGAACAACACGCAGGTCAACTATCTTGCCTGCGCGATGAAGCCCGCGTGAGCTTGAACGGCAAATCCATCTGCGCGGTTTTCTTCGACCTCGACGGCACGCTGATCGATTCCGCGCCCGACCTGATCGACGCGATGCACCGGCTGCGCGCCGAACTCGGCGAGCCGACGATCGCGATGGACAAGGTCGGCATGGTCGTGTCCAAGGGCGGTCGCGCGATGCTGCGCGCGGGGTTTCCCGGCATTGCCGAGGCGCGCATGGAAACCTTGCTGCCGCGCTATCTCGACTTGTACGCGGAACAGATCGCAAAGCACACGCGCACCTTCGACGGCATCGACGCGGTGCTCGCGAATTTCGATGCGCGGCCGTTGCCCTGGGGCATCGTCACCAACAAACCGGAGCACCTCGCGCGCCGCGTGGTGGCGGAGCTTGGCCTCGCGGCGCGCAGCGCGGCCCTCGTCGGCGGCGACACGCTGGCCAAACGCAAGCCCGATCCCGAGCCGTTGCTGCATGCGGCACTGTTGGCCAACGTCGATGCAGCGCACAGCGTCTACGTCGGCGATGACGCGCGCGACATCGAGGCCGGCCGCGCCGCCGGCATGCGCACCGTTGCTGCGGGCTGGGGCTATCTCGACGGCGAGGACCCGCGCGAATGGGGCGCGGACATCGTCGTCGCTCGGCCGCAGGATCTGATTCCCGCGCTCGGTCTGGATTGATCGGCGATGTCGGACGCGCAATCCGGCGCCTTCGCCAGCTTCGAGGAGAAATGGCTGGCGGCGAATCCCGAGCAAGCCATCGTTGCGCTGTTCCTCCCCCCCGATGCGCGCCTGCGCTCGGCCGCGTTCGGCAGCCTGGTCCACGAGCTGGAGCAGGCCGCGTTCGGCCTGCGCGAGGACCATGTCGCCGAAGTGAAGATCCAGTGGTGGCGGCAGGAATTGCTCGCGGCCGCGTCGGGATCGTCGCGGCATCCGCTCAGCGCCGTGTTGTTCGCCGATCCGCAGACCGCGAAGGTCGCGGCAGCGGACTGGACGGCGTTGTGCGACGGCGCGCTTGCCGTGCGCCAGGCCGGGGTTGCTTCCGACCTGGAATCGCTGCTGTCCGACCATGCGGCGTTGTACCTGCCCGTTGCAGGCATCGAAGTTGCGCTGTTCGGTACGCCTGTCGCGGATGCGGCGACAACGGCGAAGCTGTGGACGATTTCGCATCTGCTGCTCGCGCTGCGCCATCTGGCCGATGCGCCCGAACGCCTGCCGGTTCCGCTCGACCTGCTGGCGCGCCACGAAATGACACGCGCGGCGCTGGCGGAATCCACGCCGAAGCGCGCCGGTCTCGTGCGCGATTTTCTTGGCCGGCTGGAGGATTCGGCGCAGGCTGCGCTGAACGACGCCGCGCGCGCGTCGTATGTGCGCCGCGTGCGCGCGCGACTCGAGCTTGCGCTGATGCGACGTGCGCAACGCGCCGACGATCCGCTGCACGGGCTCGTGCGGCAACCCGGCGAGGCGCACTGGAAGGCGCTGTGGTGGTCGTGGCGCGAGGCGCGAAGGTAGCGCACCGGTTCGACTTACCCGAACACTCCACCGGAACGGCTGCCTTGCCGACGCCGGCTTTGCGCATCGGGAGACTTATTGCCCGGTGATGGTGCCGGCCTTGGGCAGCAGGGCAGGGTCGACAGCTACGTCGAACCAGTTCGCCGCCCAGTGCACGTGCGGGCCGGTGGCGCGCCCGGTGGCGCCGGCGAGGCCGACGATATCGCCTTGTTTCACCTTCTGCCCGGGCTTCACGTCGATGCGACTCATGTGGATCGTGGTCGTGGTCACGCCGTGGCCGTGGTCGAGCACGACGATGCCGCCGTTCAGGACCATGCCCATTTCGGCGAGGGTGACGATGCCCGGCGCGGTCGCGTGGATCGGCGTGCCGTTCGGCACGGCGAAGTCGAGGCCGAAGTGCGGCGCCATCGGTTTGCCGTTGTCGATGCGCTGGCGGCCCCACAGGCCGCTGACGCGCGCGTTTTCGACCGGGTCGAGGAAGCCCTGCTCGAAATCCTCGCGTGCATCGTTGCGGTGGCGCGTCTCCGCGACACGGGCGCGTTCGCGCTCGATGCGTTTGAGCAGCTCCGGATTGGGCGTCACCGTGTGCTGGGGCAGGCCGTTGACGCGTTCGGTTTCGTACTCGCGCCTGGTGACCTTGAGCACGATGTCGCTGGCCTTGCCATTCGAGTAGCGGATGTGCAGTTTCTCCGCTGCCGGCGCATCGCGACCGAGGCCGAAGACGAACACGCCATCGTCGCCGACGAGCACGCGACGTCCGGCGAATTCGATCTTGGCTCCCTTCGGCGCGTGGCCGACGACAAGCTGGCCTTGCTGCAACTGTTCCGGCAATTGCAATTCACGGTCGGCGGCATGCGATTGCGAAACGAGGAACAACATCGTCATTCCGGCGGAAGCCGGAATCCATCGCCTTGTCTTCCCGCGCCAACAAGCAAAGACACTGGATTCCGGCTTCCGCCGGAATGACAAAATACTCATCGTTCGAACTCCAGGCGCTTGCCCAGCTGCGCGTCATCGAGCTTGCCATCGTGCCAGGCGAGATGACCGTTGACCCAGGTTGCGGCTACGGTCGAACGGAACGTGGTGCCTTCGAACGGCGACCAGCCGCATTTCGACAGGGTTTCTTCGCGCGTCACGGTGTGCGGCATTTGCGCATCGATCATAACGAGGTCGGCCCAATACCCTTCGCGGATGTAGCCGCGCCCGTGCACGTTGTACAGCCGCGCCGGCGCATGTGCGGTCTTTTCCACGATCAACTCGAGCGGAATCTGGCCATCGAACCAGCGCTCGAGCGCGCATTGCAGCACCGATTGCACGAGCGGCAGCCCGGACGGCGCCTTCTCGTAGCTCTGCTGCTTTTCGTCCCAGGTGTGCGGCGCGTGGTCGGTGGCGAGGATGTCGATGCGGCCGTCGTTGATCGCCTTGATGATTGCCGCACGATCGGACGGCAGCTTGACCGCCGGGTTGCACTTGATCAGGTTGCCCTTGGTCGCGTAGTCCGCGTTGCTGAACTGGAGGAAATGCACGCAGGTCTCGGCGGTGATGCGCTTGCCGTCGGCCGGGCCGGGCGCAAACAATTCGAGTTCTTCGGCGGTGGTGACGTGCAGCACATGCAGGCGTGAATCGTGGCGGCGCGCGAGTTCCATCGCCAGCCGCGTCGACTTGATGCACGCCTCGCGCGAACGGATGAACGGATGTTCGCCGATCGGGATCGCGTCGCCGTATTTTGCTCGCGCGGCGGCGAGATTGGCGTCGATCATCGGCGTGTCCTCGCAATGCGTCGCGATCAGGGTCGGCGCGTCGCGGAAGATCGCATCGAGCGTCGCCGGGTTGTCGACCAGCATGTTGCCGGTCGAGGCGCCCATGAAAATCTTGATGCCGCAGGCCGTTTTCGGGTCGAGGCGCTGGATTTCGGCGAGGTTGTCGTTGGTGGCGCCGAGATAGAACGCGTGGTTGGCCAGCGATTTCTTCGACGCACGGGCGTATTTGTCTTCGAGTGCTTCGCGATTCGTCGTCGTCGGCTTCGAGTTGGGCATCTCCATGAAGCTGGTGACGCCGCCGGCGACCGCGGCGCGCGACTCGGTGAAGAAATCGCCTTTGTGCTCGAGGCCCGGTTCGCGGAAATGCACCTGGTCGTCGATCATGCCGGGCAGGAGCAGGCGCCCGCGCGCATCGAACACGCGCTCGTTCGCCTGCGCGGCGAGCCGACTGTCGATCGCTTCGATGCGTCCACCGCGAACGCGCACGTCGCCGGCAAAGCGGCGGCCATCGTTGACGATATCGGCGTTGACGATCAGGACATCATTCATGGCGCAAAGATCCCGTTCAGCGGCTGCGACGAAGTGTAAAGGTTTGCGGCACCTCGTCGATACCGCCGTCGCTGAACGGCTGGCAGCGCAGGATGCGCCAGATTGCGAGCACACCGCCGCGCGCCGCGCCGAAGCGCGCGACCGCAACGCGTGCGTATTCGGAGCAATTGGGGTGAAACCGGCAGCGCGAACCCAGCAGCGGACTGAGCAAGCGCTGGTACAGGGCGATCAGGGTCAGCAACAGTCGGGCCATCAGGGTTCTTCGATCGCCGCCCGGATCAAGGCACGGCGCAGCATGGGTAATGGTTGCCGTGCGCGGGCGATTGGGCTATAACACGCGACCGCCGAGCGACAACGGGAAAGGATTATGGCGACATCGAAGCGTAAACCAGCAAGTCCCGCCAAGAAAAAATCGGGAACGGCCAAGGCCGGCGCTGCGAAAAAGCCGGCGCCGAAGAAAGTTTCGGCCAAAAAGCCGGCGAAGGCGGTGAAGAAACCGGCTGCCAGGAAGGCCGCACCCGCGAAAAAGGCTGCCGCCAAGGCCGTGCGTTCCAAAGCTGTCGTCAAGCCGCAACGTCCGGCCAGGAAACTCGTCGCAGCGAAGAAACCGGCACCGAAGAAGGCCGTCGCGAAACCCGCACGTACGCTCAAGCCGGAGCCGTCGCATTCATCCAGGCCGGCGGCCGTGAAAAAGCCGGCACCCCAGAAACAAGCAACGTCCACGAAAGGCAAAATGTCCGCAGTAGCACCCATCCCAGATACCGTCACGCGCGAAGACGGACGTTACGCGCTCCCCAACACCGTCAACATTGATCTGCCCGCGAACTATCGCCCCTCGGCCAAAGAGGAGTACATGGGCCCGCGCCATCTCGCCTATTTCCGTGCGAAGCTGCAGAAATGGCGCGAGGATCTCGTCGAGGAATCCAAGCAGACCATCGACAACCTGCGCGACGAAGTACGCGATGTCGGCGACGAGGCCGAGCGTGCCACGCGCGAGACCGAGAATTCGCTCGAACTGCGCACGCGCGACCGCTACCGCAAGCTGATCGGCAAGATCGACAAGGCGCTCAAGCGCATCGAGGAAGGCCGCTACGGCTACTGCGAGGAGACCGACGAGGAGATCGGCATCGAGCGTCTCGAAGCGCGTCCGATCGCGACCTTGTCGCTTGATGCGCAGGAACGTTGGGAGCATCGCCAGAAGCAGATGGGCGATTGAGGATTTCCTCGACCATCCGTTTCTTGGACATTCGCATCGCCGTCGGCTGCACGACGGCGAGAGGGTTGAGCGCTCCTCATCGGTGAGCGAATGGCGATGGATGCGTTCAACTACCTCTCCGTTCTGACCTCGATCATCCTCGGTCTCGCCATCACCCAGATACTCAAGGGTGTTCGCGGGATGGTGCTGTCGCGCGCGCGTGTCATTCCGTATTGGCCGACATTTGCTTTCGCGGTATTTCTTTTCCTGGTCGATGTGCAGGTATGGTGGGCGTTTTTCGAACTGCGCGAGGTGCGGACCTGGACCTTTCCGCTGTTTGCGCTCGTGGTCACGCAGACCACCTCCCTGTATCTGCTCGCTGCGCTCGTGTTGCCGGACTTTTTCGGCGAGGAGGCGATCGATCTGCGCAAGCACTACTTCGCTCATCAGCGGATATTCTTCTCGCTGTTCGTCGTCACCCTGCTCATCAGCCTGGCGAAGCCGATTTTTCTCGAAGGCCATCTGCCCGACGACCGGGTCGACGTGGCCTTTCACCTGGGCTGGATATCGATCGCGGTCGCCGCCGCGATCACGAAGCGCGACTGGTTCCACAAGGCGATGAGTGTGACCAGTTTGCTGACATTCCTGGTCTACATCGCGCTGTTGTTCGCACGTTTGCGTTGATGCGCGTTCGGCGCGTCGCCGGGCAGGCTCAGGCCGCCGCCAGCGCCGATTGGGCGTAGTGCTTGATCGTCTGCAGCATCGCGGCGAGGCCATTGCTGCGCGTCGGCGAGAGATGTCTGGCGAGGCCGATCGCTTCGATGTAGCGCGGCTCGGTGTCGAGGATTTCCTGTGCCGGGCGGCCCGAGTAGACGCGCAGCAACAGCGCGACCAGGCCGGAAACGATGGCCGAGTCGCTGATTGCCTCGAACTCCATGCGCTGCCCGTCGCCCTTGGCGACAAGCCAGACCTGCGACTGGCAGCCTTGCACCTTGTGTTCCTCGGTTTTCAGCGTGTCGGGGAACGACGGCAGCTTGCGGCCGAGGTCGATCAGATACTGGTAGCGCTCGGTCCAGTCGCCGAAGAAGGCGAACTCCTCGACGATCGCGTCCTGCGCGGCCTGCGCGCTGGCCTCGGCGGGGAGGCGGATGTGCGGTTGGGCTGTCATCGTGGCGGCCTCAGGCGGCCACCGGGGCGGCGCTCGCGCGCTTCCAGCGCGGGCCTTGCGGTGTATCTTCGACGACGATGCCGAGATTTGCGAGCGCTGCGCGAAGTTCGTCTGCTTTTTTGAAATCTTTGCGTAGTTTTGCTTGCTGACGTTCCTCGACCAATCCGTTGATCAATTCATCGCCTTCGAGTTCCCTCAGTTCCGCGCCGACCAAAGAAAACGCTACTTGCAAGGCTTGCGGAGCAAAGGATGTCGTTGCGCCCCGGAACCAGGCTTCCGGATCGACCTGCAACAGGCCAAGAAACGCGCCCGCGCCGAGTAGCGCTGACTTCGCTTCGGCCTGTGCCTGCGGATCAGCGGCCTTACGTGTCGCATCGGCGAGACGCGACAGCACGGCCAGCGCCTCCGGTGTGTTGAGGTCGTCGCAGAGTGCGGCAAGAAACTCCTCCGGCAAGTCGCCGGCCGGGTTTGCGGGCACGTCTGCGAGGTCGCGCAGGGTCGTGTACAAGCCGTCGAGCGTGCGCCGCGCCTGTTCCAGCGCCGCGGCCGACCAGTCC
Organism: Rudaea sp.; assembly: GCF_057139185.1. Taxonomy (NCBI): domain Bacteria; kingdom Pseudomonadati; phylum Pseudomonadota; class Gammaproteobacteria; order Lysobacterales; family Rhodanobacteraceae; genus Rudaea; species Rudaea sp. The sequence continues at coordinate 191,794 of NZ_DBNHDN010000006.1, forward strand.
AGCGGCTGGCGGTAGTGCGCCTTCATCAGCATGTAGCGCAGCAGCTCGACCGGGTATTGTTCGAGCAGCTCGTGCAGCTTGTAGGTATTGCCGAGCGACTTCGACATCTTGCGGCCTTCGAGGCTGAGCATGCCGTTGTGCAACCAATAGCGCGCGAAGATCCTGCCGCTGTGCGCGCAGGTCGATTGCGCGACCTCGTTTTCGTGGTGCGGGAACAGCAGGTCGTTGCCGCCCGCGTGGATGTCGATGGTCTCGCCGAGATGCGCCTCGCTCATCGCCGAGCATTCGATGTGCCAACCCGGGCGGCCGCGGCCCCAGGGGCTGTCCCAGCCAGGCAGATCGGGTGTCGAGGGTTTCCACAGCACGAAGTCGGCCGGGTTTTTTTTGTACGGCGCGACTTCGACGCGCGCGCCGGCGATCATCTCGTCAGTCGATCGGCCCGAGAGTTTGCCGTAGTCGGCAAACGAGGCGACGTCGAACAGCGCGTGGCCCTCGGCCGCATAGGCGTGGCCGCCCGCGATCAGGCGCTCGATCATTGCGATGATCTGCGGGATATGCGCTGTCGCATGCGGTTCCACGTCGGGTGCATCGACGCCGAGTTTGGCCATGTCGGCACGGAAATCGGCGGCGTAACGGTCGGTGATCGTCGCGATCGGTACGCCGGCGGCCGCTGCGGCCGTGTTGATCTTGTCGTCGACGTCGGTGATGTTGCGCGCGTAGACAAGTTTCGGATACAGCCGGCGCAGCAGGCGTGCGAGCAGGCCGAACACGACGTAGGGGCGCGCGTTGCCGATGTGCACGTAGTTGTAGACGGTCGGTCCGCAGACGTACATGGTCACGCGTTGCGGATCGAGCGGAACGAAATCTTCGACGCGGCGGGTCAGGGAATTGTGCAGACGCAGTTTCATCCTCGGATTGTAGCGCAACGGCCTCGCATTCAAGTTCGAAAATTCTGCTAAGCCCTTGGCCTGGCGCTGTTTCGCAGCGGAATTTCCATCGTTTTTCCTTAGTCCGCATTCAGCCTGCTCATGCTGTAATGTCGACCAGTTCAACGCAGCGCGCGCGAACATCGGGGGGAACCGGTGCCGCTCTCCCGCTGTGGTTGCGCGGGTTCGCCATCGCGGGCGCGAGTGTCGGGCCGCGCCGTTTGGAGTCGTCACAATCATGAAGCTATCCGGCATTCTCATCGCGAGCATGCTGCTGGCTGCGGATTTCTGCCGCGCGCAGGATCACGCCGTCACGCATCCGCCGCCGATTGCGGCGGAGTCGACCCGTTACGGTTGGGCCGATGTACTGCGCGTGGATCCCGTCTACGAAGCCATGCCTGAAGCCGCGGCGCAGGACGGGGAGGCTGGGTCTTCCCGGCCCGAATGCACCGATACTGCGCCTCCTCCACCCGCACACGATGAGCTGGCCGACAACCGCGTGGCAGGCACGGTCATCGGTGCGCTGATTGGCGGCGTTATCGGCCACGCCTTCGGTCGCGGCGACGGCAACAAGGCCGCGACCGCCGCCGGCGCGGTTGCGGGCGGGGTCGCCGGCAACCGCATCGCTGCTGCCGCACAGGATCAGCAGATCAATGCCCGACAGGCCGACGCCGAGCGTGACGCGGTCAGCGCATCGTTGCGCGACTGTCGCGACACGCGTCCGATCCGCGGTTCATCGCAGCCGGAACGGCGCATCGTCGGCTACGACGTCGAGTATCGCTACAAGGGCGAAATCTACATGGCGCGACTGCCATTCGACCCGGGCGATCGCATGCGTGTGAAAGTCACCGTGGTTCCGGTCGAATAGGCCCCGTTTCGGCGATGAGAGGTTGCAAGCCGGGCTGGTGGCCATTATCATGCGCGGCTCGCTGTCGCAGCGCATTCAACGCGCTATCCCGTACGGACGGCGAGACATCCGAGTCGGGGTGTAGCTCAGCCTGGTAGAGCGCTACTTTCGGGAGGTAGAAGTCGGAGGTTCGAATCCTCTCACCCCGACCACTGATAGAATCAAAAAGCCACCGCCAGCGGTGGCTTTTTTCATTTTGTCCTTGCTTCCAATGCCTTGTTTCTGTCGCTGCCGAGGAGAAATACATGACCAGCGCCCCATCTATCACCGTCTCCAGCCTCGACCTGGGGCGCCTGAACGATCTTCTGGATTCGGGCAAGTACGCCGGTCTCCCCGGCTTGGATGCGTTGCGTCGGGAACTGGATCGCGCCAGGGTTGTCGAGCCGACCGAGGTTCCACCGAACGTGGTGACGATGAATTCCGTCGTGCGCTGCCTCGACGAGGCGACCAATGTCACCTATGAACTCGTCCTGGTCTACCCACACGCCGCGGGCACCCCCGGGTCGGTATCTGTTTTGGCGCCGGTAGGCAGCGCACTGCTCGGGCTGTCCGTCGGCCAATCCATCGCCTGGCAGGTTCCGGGCGGACGCACGCTCAACCTCAAGGTGCTCGAAATTCTGCGTCAGCCGGAGGCGATGGGCGAATTCCATCGCTAGGATCCGTCCGTCCTGCCCGGTGCGGATGCGGCGTCGCCGATCCGATCGGGACCAGGTTGAACGAAAAACGCCCGGGCGAGCCGGGCGTTTTCCTTTTTGCATCACCGCGAAACGATGTTGCAGACGCTTACTGGCAAGCCTTGCCGTGCGCCGCATGCGCGCCGGCCTTTTCCGCGTCGGCAACGCTCATGTACGAGCCCTGCTTGGTCTTGCCGTACCACTCGTCGCCCTGGCAATGGTAGACCTTCGATTCGGCATTGACCCAGACCAGGCCGGGGCCGCCACCGGGCTTGGCCACGATGTCTTTGGCCGGAGTCGGCGGCGTGTGCTTCGCATGCGACTCGTCCTTGGCTGCGGAAGCTGCCGTCGCAGCCGCGGGTGCCGCTGCCGCAGGAGCGGCTGCTGCGCTGCTCGCTGCCGTGTCCGCATCCTTCTTGCGATGATGCTTCTTCGTCGCCTTGTCTTCGGTGGCGGTCGCATCCGCGCTCTTCGCATCGGCCTTGGTGTCGCTCTTGGCGGCGGTCTTGTCCAACCACTCCTTCACGCCTTTATGGCCCCTGCACGCCCCTTTGTGCGTTGCGCCGTCGAAATACGTACCGTCCTTGCACAGTGCGGTATGCCCCGCCGAATCCTGCGCGTAGACGCCCTGGCACAGCAGCGCTCCGATACCGATTGCCACCGAACCCAACAACGTTTTCATTGCCGTCTCCGTTGATTGATGAAATGCGCGCGGGTGTATTTCCGCATCGCGCGGTGCGGAGAATGACAGGCGCTTTTGCGCTGTCAATCGTCGCCCAGAATGCCGTTCAGGAAGTTTCCGAGCTACGTTCAGTTAGCGCTCCATAGCGTTAATTTTTACCTAAATTTGCGTAAGAAATTGCCGACTTTCGGTCACGCGCGACGCGTGTTCGGCAGGGTCCTTCGGCAAAACGCGCGCTAAACGAACGCACTGCGCCGGGAATCGTCAGCCCCGTTCGATCGGCTGCCAGCCGTAGCGATCGAAGATGACGAGCCCGCGCTGCGCCCTCGCCAGCCTGGCGAAGCCGATAGCCGGATCGCGGGCGACGGGCAGGCGCAGTTCGGCAGTCCAGCCGGCAGCTTCGCCTCGCCACTCGATCGTGGTGATGGCACGGTCGTCGTGAGCATCGATCACTTCTGCGCGCTGCGACGGCGCAAGGCGGAAATGGCAGACGCGTGCCGTGCCCTGTGCGCCGCCGAGCAGGATCGAAACGCGATCGTTGCCGTGCAGATTCTGCCTGGCGACACGCAATGTGACAGCGCCGTCGGTGCGCAGGCTGGCACGCAGCGGGTGCTCGTCACGCGACGCGACGACAGCGCCGGCGTAAGCCTCGTGCGGCGTTGCGTAGGCGAGGAAGCGCTTGCCGCTCAGCGCCATCTGCGTGCGGTGGCTGGCGATCGCGGCGTGCTTGATGGCGCGCTGCGGCTCGCCGAGCTCGACGACGTGCGTGCCGGGTGCCTGTGCGTCGCCGTGGACGCAATACGTCAGTTGCTGCGCGCGGCGATCCTCCGCCAGCAGGGCGAGACGCGCCGCGATATGCGTGGCACTGTGGTCGGGGTGGCGATCGGCAAGTCCCGGGAACGCGACCTGGGTCGGCGCGAATGCGGCGATCTGCGCGCGCAACGGGCCGACCAGCCGGTTGGCATCGCGCATCAGGATCGCAGTGAGCGCAGCGTCGGGAAGGCCGAAAAAAATACGCGCCTGTGTGGCGACGCCGAGCAGATCCAGCGCGGCCTGCGCCTCCTCGCGACGGCGCGCGCCCCAGCGCGCGCGCGCGACCGCATCGATGCGCCAACGCTTCTCGATCCAGCGCTGCGGCCAGGGGTTGTTGTCGCCGTCGGTGAGCGTGACCACATGCGCTGCCGCGCCTGCGTCGCGTGCTGCGAGCAGCAGCCCGCCGCAGGCAATCGATTCGTCGTCCGGGTGCGGTGCGATCACCAACACTCGATCGGCGGCGGCAAGTTGCAGCGGCTGGCTCATGCAAAAACCGAAAAGAGATCTGGCCGTGGATTGCCCGGACCTCCACGGATCAGGACAGGAACCGATCCGATTACTCTATCCGTGCTCATCCGTGCCATCCGTGGCAAAAAGCTGCTTTCATGGATTCGCGGATCCGGCATGCCGCACCTGGCCGTCGCCACGCACGACGTAGCGCTCGATCGTCAGCGATTCGGCACCCATCGGGCCGTAAGCGTGCAGGCGCGTGGTCGAGATGCCGATCTCGGCGCCGAGACCGAGTTCGCCGCCGTCGGAGAAGCGCGACGACGCGTTGACGAGAACGACGGCCGAGCGCAACGCGTGCACGAACTTGTCTGCCGCCATCGCATCGCGTGTCGCGATCACTTCGGTGTGGTCGGAGCCGTAGCGGTGGATATGCGCAATCGCCGTGTCGAGATCGTCGACCACGCGCACGGCGAGGATCAGGTCGAGGAATTCGGCAGCGTAGTCGTCCTCGCTTGCAGCGTTCATGTCGGCGAACAGGGCGCGGCTGGTGTCGTCGCCGCGCAGTTCGACATTGCGTGCGCGCAATTCCCGGGCGACGCGCGGCAGGAATTCGGCTGCGATGTCCTTGTGCACAAGCAGCGTTTCCAGCGCGTTGCAGGCAGAGGGTCGCGTCGTCTTGCCGTCGATCGCCAGGCGCAGGGCGAGGTTGGTATCGGCGCTCGCGTCGACGTAGAGATGGCACACGCCCTGGTAATGCTTGATCACCGGCACGCGGGCGTGTTCGGCGACGAAGCGGATCAGGCCGACGCCACCGCGCGGGATGGCGAGATCGACGATGTCGGTCAACTGCAGCAACTTCATCACCGTCTCGCGGCTCAGGTCCTCGACCAGGGTGACGGTGGCCTCGGGCAGGCCGTGCGCGCGCAGGGCCGAATGCAGCGCCGCCGCGATCGCGCGATTGCTGTGGATCGCCTCGGAGCCGCCGCGCAGCAGCACGGCGTTGCCGGCATGGAAACACAGCGCCGCGGCATCGGCGGTCACGTTGGGGCGCGATTCGTAGATCATCGCGATCAGGCCGAGTGGAATGCGCACGCGCTCGATGGTCAGTCCATTCGGGCGTTGTTCGCGGCGCGTGACCTGGCCGACCGGATCGGGCAGGCAGGCGATTTCGTTCACCGCGCGGACGACGCTGTCGAGGCGCGACTCGTCGAGGCGCAGGCGATCGATCATCGCTGCCGCCAGGCCCTTGGCCTGTGCCGCCGCCACATCGCGCGCATTCGCCGCGAGAATGTCGCTCGATTGCGCGGCCAGCGCCGCGGCCATGGCATGCAGCACATCGCGCTTCGCCGCCGTGGATAAAGCGGCGGCGACTGTACCGGCCGCGCGTGCGGCCAGCGCCAGTGTGCGGATATCTGCCGATGCTTGCCCATCGCGCATTTCGGCCGCGGCATTCATGCGCTCGCTCCCTCGTTCAAAACCACCAGGTCGTTGCGATGCAGGATCTCGTCGCCGTAGCTGAATCCGAGGATCGCCTCGATCTCGCGCGACTGTTTTCCGGCGAGTCGCCGCACCTCGCCAGCATTGTACTGAACCAGCCCGCGCGCGACCGTCGTCGCCTCGCAGGCGATCTCGACGATGTCGCCGCGCGCGAACTCACCGTTGACGCCGATGATGCCGCCCGGCAACAGCGACTTGCCCGCCGCCAGCGCGCGGGCCGCGCCGGCGTCGATATGGATGCGGCCGTCGGCGCCGGGCGCGTGACGCAGCCAATATTTGCGAGCTGCGAGCCGCGAGCTGGCCGCGGCGAAACGCGTGCCGCGGAATGCGTCCGCGCCGAGCAGCGCGACGGTTTCCGTACGCGTGCCGTTGAACAGCACGGTCGGGATGCCCGCGTTCGCCGCCTTGGTCGCGGCCTGCAGCTTGGTGATCATGCCGCCGGTGCCGTGCGCGCTGCCGGCGGCACCGGCCATCGCCAGTACCTCCGGCGTCACCGCAGCGACCGCTTCGACCGGCGTCGCACCCGGATCGAGCAGTGGATGCGCGTCATAGAGTCCGTCGACATCGCTTGCGATCAGCAGCAGGTCGGCATCGACCAGGGCGGCGACGATCGCGGCGAGGTTGTCGTTATCGCCGAGTTTCAATTCCTCGACCGCGACCGTGTCGTTCTCGTTGATCACCGGCACGGCAGCGAGGCGCAGCAATTCGAGCAGCGTGTTGCGCGCGTTGAGGTAGCGGCGGCGGTTGCGCAGGTCGTCATGCGCGAGCAGTACTTGCGCCACGGGCACAGTGCCGAGCAGTTCCTGCCAGAGCGCGACCATGCGCGTCTGTCCGAGCGCGGCGAGCGCCTGGCGCGCGACGAGTCCGCCCGCGTCCTCGCGCGCACGCGCGCGCCCGGCCGCGACGGCACCCGAGGAGACAATCACGACCTCACGCCGCTGTGCGCGCGAGGCGAGGACGAAATCGGCGAGTCCGCGCGCATGCCGCGGCGACAGTTCTTGGCCGCCCGCGGTCAGCAGGTTGCTGCCGACCTTGAGTACGGCACGGCGCCAGGCCGGCAATGGCTGTTGTGCGAAACCTTGCGACACTCGTTTCTCCACGCTCGTCTTTGCTCGTCATTCCGGCGAAAACCGGGATGACGGTTCCATCAGGTATTTTTCAGTTTCTCCCAGCGCACGCGCAATTCGTCCAAACACAGATCCGCGGCTGCGCCCGGTGAGGTGCGCGCGGCGAGGCTTTGCTCGGGAGTGCGTCCCCGGCCGGCTTCGTCCGCCGCCGCGGCGGCCTGTTTGTAGGCGTCGCGGAACGGCACGCCGGCGACCGCCGCTTCGATGGCGACGTCGGTGGCGTACATCGCCGGGTCGATCGCCGCGCGCATCGCCGCTGCGTTCCATTGCATGCGCGCGAGCAGGTCGGGCAACAGTTCCAGCGCGGCCATGCCGCGCGTGAAGCCGTGACAGAGGCCGCCCTTGGAGAATTGCAGGTCGCGCTGGTAGCCCGAGGGCAGCGACAGAAGCTGCTCGATTTCGGTGCGGCCGGCGGCAACGCTGGCATAGCTCGCGCGCATCAACTCGACGACGTCGGGGTTGCGCTTGTTCGGCATGATCGACGAGCCGGTCGTGTACTCCGACGGCAGGTGGACGAAGCCGAATTCGGCTGTGGTGAACAGCGACAGGTCCCAGGCGAGGCGGCGCAGGTCGAGCAGGACGGTGCCGAGTGCATCGAGCGCGGCCATCTCGAACTTGCCACGCGAGAGTTGCGCGTAGATCGGCGACACCTGCATGCGCGCGAAGCCGAGTGCCCGCGTCGTGTGTTCGCGGTCGAGCGCGAGGTTGACGCCGTAGCCGGCAGCGGTGCCGAGCGGGTTGGTATCGATCCACGCGCGCGTGTCGAGGGCGCGTTGCGCATTGTCGATGAAACTTTCGGCATAGCCGGCATACCACATCGCGGTCGAGGAAACGACGGCACGCTGCAGATGCGTGTAGCCCGGCATCGGCAGCACGTCTGCCACAGCGCGCTCGAGGCAGACCTTGGCGACGTCGATGCACAACGCATGCAGCGCGGACAACCTGGCCTTGAGCCACAGTCTGGTGGCGACGAGAATCTGGTCGTTGCGGCTGCGCCCGGCATGCACCTTGCGTCCGGCCTCGCCGAGGCGTGCGGTCAGCCTCGCTTCGATTGCGGAATGGCCGTCTTCGTACTGCGCGTCGAGCACGAAAGCGCCGCTGCTGAAATCTTCCGCGAGCCGGTCGAGTTCGCGCGCGATCGCGTCACTTTCGCCCGACGTGACGACGCCGATCCGTGCCAGGCCTTCGACGTGCGCGCGGCTGGCTTCGATGTCGTGCAGGAAAAACTCGCGGTCGAGCACCACGTCGTCGCCGGCGAGGAAACGCATGATCCGCGCGTCGGTTTCGACGCCGGGCTTTTGCCAAAGCAAGCCGGGATCCGGGGCACGGGACTCGGAACTCGAAGAAGATTTCGACATGAACGGCATTCCGCAAAGAAGTTGGCGTGGATGAGTGCAATAGGGCGATGAGAGAGGCGGCTCCTAACCGAAGTCCCGAGCCCCGAGTCCCGAATCCCGTTCTCCCAACGAAATGCCTTCCAGTTCCGGGTAGCCGAGCGCGAGGTTGAGGTTCTGCATCGCCTGCGTCGCCGCGCCCTTGAGCAGGTTGTCCAGCGTGGCGACGACGACTACGCGCTTGCCGCCCGGCGCTAGGGTGAAGCCGCCGATCTGCACGCCGTGTTGGTTCGCGATACGGCTGACCCAGGGCGCATCGTCGATCACTTCGAGCAGCGCTTCGTCCTTGTATTTTTGCACATACCGCGTCTTGATCGCTTCGCGCGTCAACGGCTGCGTCAGCCACAGGTTCACCGTCATCGTGATACCGCGGAAATGCGGCGCGACATGCGGCATGAACTCGACCGGAATGCCGAGGTGCCTCGTCACCTCGCGCTCGTGCATGTGGTCGGTGAGCGCGTAGGGCATCAGGTTGTCGCGCAGCTTCTCCGGATCGTTTTTTTCCGACGGCGTCGTGCCCGCGCCTGAATAGCCGGAGACGCCGAAGCAGACCGGCGGTCCGGCGAGCAGATCCCTGAGCGGGGCGATCGCGAGCTGCATCGCGCTCGCGTAGCAACCGGGATTGCTGATCCGGCGCTGGCCGCGATATTGATCGCGGGTGAGTTCGGGAAGACCGTAGTACCAGGTGCTGTCGAAGCGATAGTCGGCGCTGAGATCGACGATGACCGGATCGGCTGATGTCGACCCGGACCGGGCCTCGTCGATCGCCTTGACCACCGCTTCGGCCTTGCCGTTCGGCAAGGCCAGAACGACGGCATCCGCATGCCTGGCGGCAACGTCTTCATGTGACAGGTTTTCGTAGCGCAGCTCGCCGTGATAGTCGGCGCTGTGATCGGCAAGTCGCTTTCCGGCGAGTTCGCGCGAGGATACGAAGGCAAGTTCGAGCTGTGGATGGCGCGCAATCAGCTTGATCAGCTCGGCGCCGGTGTGGCCGCGCGCACCGACGATGCCGATGGTCTTTCTGTTCGATGCGCTCATGCCGCTTCCTTGCTCGTTTCTGCCGCAGCCGGCTCGATCAAGGTTGGAGCCTTCATGCGGCAGTAGTCGACGCAGGCCGCGATCTCGTCGAAGTCGTCGATGCCGTACCAGAATGCCTTGAAGCCGGGAAGTTTGCAGCAGCCGTCGGATTCCGAGTAATAGAAGTGGTTGACGACGTTGCCGTGGCGCGAGCGCCAGAACAGCGACGGCGTCTCTTCGCGCATCACCTGCCATACCGCGCGGCCGAGGCCTTCGCCCTGTGCTTCGTCGAGTACGGCAAACTTGTCGAGATAGATGTGCCTGCCGGCCTCGATCAGGATCACCGCGGTGCGGTAGTTCTCGCTGACGTAGGCGCGCAGCAGCCGGGTCTTCTCGAAATAGTCCGGCGCAAGCGTGCGCGGCGCGAAACTCGATTCGATCAGCTTGCGCATGCGCGCGAGATCGAGCTGGCCCCACGCCGTCACGCGCAGCACTTTCTCGCCGCGGCGGATGTAAGTGCCCGAGCCCTTGTGCGTGAACAGCTCTTTGGCGAGTTCCGCGGGCTTGGTGATCGACACGGACGAAGTCAGTGGCAGTTTGTCGAGCAGGTCCTTGATCTGTTCGATCTTCACGCGCATGCCGCCATTGATCCAGGATTGTGCACTGAGGTGCTCGTATTCGGTGGCGAGGTTGATCGAATCGATCACATTGCCGGCGTCGTCGAGCAGGCCGCCGGTACCGGTGAGGAACACGATCTTGTAAGGCTGCAGCACCTTGATCAGTTCGTTGGCGGCGAAGTCGGCGTTGATGTTGAGAATCTGACCCGCGACGGTTTCGCCGAGGCTCGCGATCACCGGGATCGATCCGGCATTGAGGCTGGCCTCGATCGCGGCGAGGTTGACGCGATCGACCTTGCCGACGAGGCCGTATTTGTTGGGATTGAGGAAGCCCGCTTCGAACACGCCACCGATGATCGAAGTCGCGCGCGCATCGACTTTCTGCAGTGCTTCGACGAGCTTCAGGTTTTCGCCCTGCGACACGCGGCGCACGATCGCGAGCGCCGCGGGTGAGGTGACACGCAGGCCGTCCGCGGTCTCCTTGACGATGCCGGCGGCAGTCATCTCGGCATCGAGCTGCGGCCCGGCGCCGTGGATCACGATCGGGGTCAGGCCGACCTGCTGCAGGAAGGCGAGCGAGGAGACGAGGTTGTCGAGATCGTCGCGCAGCACCGCGCCGCCGACCTTGACCACGGCGAATTTCTTCGCGTCGACCTGCGAGAAGCGGCGCAGGTACTGATCGATCTCCTTCGCGCTGCCCATGCTCGAAAGCAGGCGCACGATGGTCTGGCGGGTTTGCGTGTTGGTATCCATGTCAACGGGCCTGCGATTTCAGGATGGAAATGTAGCTTTGTGCAATCTGCTGCAATTGGGACAATTCCACGAATTCGTCCGCGCTGTGCGCCTGGGCGATGTCGCCCGGGCCGCAGACGATGGCGGTGTAGCCGGCCTGCGAGAAAAGCGAGGCTTCGGTCCAGAAGTCGACGGCGTTGCCGATGGTCAAGCCGACTTCATCGGCGAAATCGCGCGCCTTGAGGCGACGTGCTTCGGCTTCGGCGATGTCGCCTGCCGGCAGCGGCGGTCCGCGGAAGGTTTCCTGGAATGCCGCGGGCTGCGCGTCGAAACCACCGCGGAAGGTTGCGAGCAGCGCATCGACGTCCATCGACGGCAGCGGGCGGAAACCGAAGCGCACTTCGGCGCTCGGCGCGATCATGTTGGCCTTGATGCCGCCGTCGATGCGGCCGATGTTGAAGCGCAGTCCGGTCAGGCCGCCGAAGCGCTGGTGCGACTGCGCTTCGACGTAGTCGAGCGCCTGGGCGCCCCAACGAATCGTCTGGTGCAGCGCGCTGTCGGCCGCCGCATTGCCGCCCGAGGCGTGGCCGGCGCGGCCCTGGAACGTCATCAACACCGAACTGATGCCGCGGTGCGCGAGTACCGCTTCGCCGCGCGTCGGCTCGGCGACGACGACGACATCGAACGGCGGCTTGTGCGCAAGAAACGCGGCGACGCAGCGCGCGTCGTTCGCTTCCTCGTCGGTCGTGAACAGGAAGGCCGCATCGCCGTCGGTCCGCGCGGCTGCGGTCAGCAATGCCGCTGCGGCGCCCTTGATGTCGCAGGCGCCAAGGCCGATCGCATGGGTGTCGCTCAAGCGCAGTTCGAATGGACTCGCCGACCAGTGTGGCGAATCGGGCACGGTGTCCAGATGCACGTTGAACAACACCTTCGGCCTGCCACGCGTGGCGAACAGGCTGACCGCGCCCGCACCGTGATCGGTGACGGTGCAGTCAAAGCCCGGCAGGTGCGCGCGCAGATGGTCGAAAATGCCGCCCGTGCCGATGTCGCGCGGCGGGTTGCGCGTGTCGAACGCGACGAGCGCGCGCAGGTGGTCAAGAGTGGTGGCGAGCAGTTCGCTCATCGACTCACGAGTTCCGGTTCACTTCGGCCCACAGCGTCGAACTCATGCCGTACAGGCGGATGAATCCTTCGGCTTCCTCGACGCCCCAGTCGGCCGACTGCGCGTAGGTCGCGCCCTTGGCGTTGAGGATATGCGGTGATGTGATCGCCACGGCGCCGACGCTGCCACCATACGTTTCGAGCACGACCTCACCGTTGACCTTGGCCTGCGAGGAGGCGAGAAAGGCTTCGAGGTCGCTCTTGAGCGGGTCGTGGAAAAAGCCTTCGTAGACGAGTTCGACCCACGCGCGCGCGATCTCGGGTTTGAAGCGATTCTGCAATTTCGACAGTACCGCTTCTTCGAGTGCGCGGTGTGCGGTCAGCAGCGCGGTCAGGCCCGGCGCTTCGAAGATGATGCGGCCCTTGAGGCCGATCGTCGTGTCGCCCGTGTACAGGCCGCGGCCGACGCCGTACCTGGCGAAGTCGCTATTGAGCCGGGCGAGAATTTCATGTCCGGGCAGTCTCTCGCCATCGAGCGATACCGCCTCGCCGTTGATGAAGCCGAGTGTCGCGCGCAGCGGTGTTGCGGGCCATTCCGCGCGCGCGGCGTTCCAGCCACGCGCACCTTCGCCGGGCGCTTCCCACTTGTCGATCTCGCCGCCCGACATGGTCACGCCGAGCAGGTTCTCGTTGATCGTGTAGCTCTTCTGCTTGGCGCGTACGCCGAAGCCGCGCTGTTCGAGGTAGTCCTGCTCGTAGGCGCGCGTGTGCGTGTGCTCTTTCTGGATCTCGCGGATCGGCGCGACGATGACGTAATCGCCGAGCGCCTTGATCGTCAGGTCGAAGCGCACCTGATCGTTGCCCATGCCGGTGCAGCCGTGGGCGATGTATTTGGTGCCGAGCTCGTCGCAGCGCTTCAGAGCCGCTTCGACAATCAAATAGCGGTCGGACACGAGCAGCGGATACTGGCCTTGATAGCCCTGGCCGGCCCAGACGAACGGCTTGACGAAACCGTTCCAGATCGCCTGACCGCCGTCGACGGTGACGTGACTGGCGACGCCGAGTTCCTTGGCGCGATTCTCGATGAAGGCGCGTTCTTCGGCATCCACGCCGCCGGTGTCGGCGAACACGGTATGCACGCGATAGCCGCGCTCTTGCAGATAGGGAACGCAGAAGCTCGTGTCGAGGCCGCCGGAGAAGGCGAGGACGATGTCCCTGGAGCCGGGATTCGGGGCTCGGGACTCGGGACTCGCAGAAGCAGTTTGGTTTGACATGATGCGGAATCTTCCAGATGAAAGAACGAAATTCGTTGGGCGCGGTGGATTTGGTGGCTCTTACGAGTCCCGAGTCCCGAGCCCCGGGTCCCGAGCCAGTGCGGCCATCACTGCCTTCTGCACGTGCAGCCGGTTCTCCGCCTCGTCGATGGCGATGCAGGCGGGCGAATCCATCACCGCGTCGGTGGCCTTGACGTTGCGGCGCAGGGGCAGGCAGTGGCTGAACACCCCGTTATTGGTCAGTGCCATCTTGCGCTCGTCGACCATGAAGTGCTTGTGCGCCTCGCGGATGGGTCTTTCCGCTTCCCAGTTGCCGAAGTAGGGCAGCGCGCCCCAGCTCTTCGCATAGACGATGTCCGCGCCACGGTAGGCCGCATCGACATCATGCGAAATCGCAAAGCTGCCGCCGTTCTCGGCGACGTTCTGTTTGGCGAAGTCGAGATAGCGCCGGTCGAGTGCGTATTCGGGCGTCGGGCAGAGCAGGGTCACGTCCATGCCGTAGCGCGTCGCGATCTGCAGCGCCGAGTTGGCGACGGCGGTGTTGAGTGGCTTCGGATGGTAGGTCCAGGTCAGCACGTATTTCTTGCCGCGCAGAGCCTGCGCCGGACTCGATCCGGGGACGGTCGTGCCGAAGTGCTGCTGCAACGCGAGGATGTGCGCAAGCTCCTGCATGGGATGCGTGATCGTTTCCATGTTGATCACGGGCACGGCCGCGTATTTCGCGAACGAGTGGATGACATGGTCCTGACGGTCGACCGCCCAGTCCTTGAATTTCGGGAACGCGCGCACCGCGATCAGGTCGACGTAGCGCGAGAGCACGCGCGCGACCTCGGCGATATGTTCTTCGGTCTCGCCGTCCATCACCGTGCCGAGCTCGAATTCGATCGGCCACGCATCCTTGCCCGGTTGCAGCACGACGGCATGGCCGCCGAGCTGGAACGCACCCAGTTCAAAACTCGTGCGCGTGCGCATCGACGGATTGAAGAACAACAGGGCGATCGATTTGCCCTTGAGATCGTCGCCAAGCTTGTTCCGCTTGAACTGCGCGGCGCGCGCGAGCAGCGCATCGAGTTCGGTGCGGCTCCAGTCCTGCGTGCTCAGAAAATGTCGGATAGCCATTCGGTCAATACCACCTTCGTTGAGAAACTCCAAAAGCAAAAACCCGGCGCGGGGCCGGGTTTTATCGTCGAATCACATGAATATCGTGCGACAGCTTACCCGGCCGTGTTGGTCGTGGTCGGTCGACGCGCGCGCGAGGTCATGCCCGCGGCCATGTAGGCGCTGGACAGGAACTCGACGGTGGCGATGGGCTGGTTCATCGATTGGAAACGTTGTTGGATGGCCAATCATGCATAAAAAAATGCCGCGGCGCAACAGGAATCTCGGGGTCTGCCTTCGAAATCGGATGGTGTAGATGGCCGGTTTCAACGCAACATCTGGTTGGACGTCGCCGGATTGCCGTCGTTCGGCGCGGGCTTGATGCCAAGCAGTTTCGCCAGCAGCGGGTACACGTCGACGTTGTCGAACTCCGGCACGACCAGTCCGCGCTTGAACGCCGGTCCGTGGGCGATGAACAGTGCGCGCATGTGCGGGTCGGCGTTGTCGTAGCCGTGCTCGCCCTTGGAGACGAAGAAGCCGGGGCGGTTGACGAACTCGCGCGTCCAGATCAGCCAGCCCGGATCGGCAAGGCACACCAGCGGGGGTATGCGCGGGTTGCTGCCATAGTGCAGGCGCGCGGGGATCTCGTCCTTCTTCCAGCAGCGCATATGCTCGTGCGGGGCGAGCAAGGCTTTCTCCATGGCGGCTTCATGCCCCGGCTTTGCGGCAAACATGGCGAGCAGGCCCATTTGCTGGACATCGAGGTCGTGCACATCGACGATATCGTCGAGGATGATGTAGGCACCTTTTTTCGTGGCGATCTGGCCGTGATCGGAAACCACGATGATATTCGTCGTGTCCAGCATGCCGCGCTGCTTGAGGCCGTCGAGAAGGCGGCCGATGGCACGATCGGTGGCGGTGAGCGCGGCGTCGACCTCGGGCGAATCCGGGCCGTGATCGTGGCCGGCATGGTCGACTGCATCGAAATACAGGGTGACAAGGTCCGGGCGTCGCGCGACGGGCAGGTCGAGCCAGGTCAGCACCTGGTCGACGCGCGCATCGGGGCTGACCTTGCCGTCGTATTCCCGCCAAAGCTCGGGGCGCACGCCGTCGATGGCGACATTCGAACCGGGCCAGAACATCGTCGCGGCATGTTTGCCCTGTCGTTCGGCTCCGACCCAGATCGGCTCGCCGCCCCACCAGGCCGGATCCGAGGTGGTGGTTGCATCCTTGTAGACGAACTTCTCGCCGCTGACCGGATCGGTGAAACGGTTGTTGACGATGCCGTGATGATCCGGATAGAGCCCGGTGACGAGGGTGTAGTGATTGGGAAAGGTCAGTGTCGGGAATGCCGGCCGCATTGCCCGTGCGTGCACACCGTCGGCGGCCAGCGTCTTCAGGTTCGGCGTCAGGCCGCGATCGAAAAAGTCGGCACGAAAGCCGTCGATCGAAATCAGGATCAGCGGCGCTTGGGCGATCGGTTTGGGCGCCGGCGCGGCGCAGGCGACGAGAAAAAGGACGCACAGCGCAACGATTGCGCGCAGGGAGGATTTCATGACTTCGGGAATTCGTTCCTGGACGACGAATGGTAACCCGGCACCACGCAAATTGTGTGGCGGTCAGAGCTGGCGCACGGCCTGGCGCGCTTCAGGCGCGGGCCAGCCGGCGGCCTTGGCGACCTGGGCGATGGCCTTGTTGGTATCGAAGTAGACCTGCCAGTAGTTGTCGTTGCTCGCATACGGGCGCACGGTCAGTACGGTGCCGAGCGTGGTGTGCTCGAGGATCTCGATGTCCGGTGCGGGCGTAGCGAGCACGTTCTTCACCTGGGTCACCGCCGCGCGCAGGCGCGCCTTCGCATCGTCGACATCGACGCCGGTGGCGAGCAGCGCGGTCAGGTCGACGCGGCGATAGGCGTTGGCCGAGTAGTTGATGATGTTGTCGGAGAAAATCTTGTTGTTGCCGACGACGGCCTTGACGTTGTCGCCCATGTCAAGGGTCGTGCCGAACAGGCCGATCTCGCGCACGGTGCCGGTGACGCCGCCGGCGCTGATCGCGTCGCCGACCTTGAACGGACGCAGGGTGATCAGGAACACGCCCGCGGCGAAATTGGCGAGCAATCCGGACCAGGCCATGCCGATCGCGACGCCGGCCGCGGCAAGCAGGGCCGCGAACGACGCCGTTTCCACGCCGAGCACGGAAAGCACGGCGATGGCGAGCAGCACGGTGAGGAGGCCGGCCGCCACGGACACCGTGTAGCGGGTCAGGGTCGGGTCGAGCTGGCGCCGGTCGAGTACGCGGCCGAGCCCCGCACCGATCAGGGCGATCGCCCAGCGGCCGACGATCCACAGCACGATCGCGCCGAGAAGCTTCCAGGCGAGCGGGACGACGTAGGCGGAAACGAGGGATTGCAACTGCGCGGGATCGAGGCTCATCGGTGCAGCTCCTGGTCGAGATCGGTGCGGGCGCGCGGCTTGCGTTGCGCAAGCCGCGATCATGGTGCGCGACGAAGGTTGGGCGGGCGCGTCGAGCCCGCCGCGGATCGCCTGGGCTACAGCGTCTGCGCGTTGAACGTGTTGCAGCTGTTGATGTCGCCCGAGGCGAAGCCGGCCTTGAACCAGCGTTGGCGTTGCGCGGACGAACCGTGGGTGAATGAGTCCGGCACGGCGTAGCCGCGCGCCTGTTTCTGCAACGTATCATCACCGACCGCGGACGCGGCGTTGAGCGCGGCGTCGATGTCGCCGGCTTGCAGCCAGTTGAGCTGCGCCTGCGAGCGGTTCGCCCAGACGCCGGCGAAACAGTCCGCCTGCAATTCCTGGCGTACCGACAGGCCGCTGGCGCCATCCATCGGCTGGCCCTGGCGCCGCGCCTGCTCAACCTTGTTCATGATGCCGATCAGGTTCTGCACGTGGTGGCCGACTTCGTGCGCGATCACGTAGGCCCGCGCGAAATCACCCTGCGCATGAAAGCGCGTATCCATTTCCTGGAAGAAATTCAGATCGAGATACACCTGCTGGTCCCCCGGGCAGTAGAACGGCCCCATCGCCTCCTGGCCGACGCCGCAGGCGGTCTGCGTGCGGCCGTGATAGAGCACGAGCTTGGGCTGCGGATAACGCTGGCCGCTGGCCTGGAAATACTGGCCCCAGACGTCCTCGGTGCTGCCGAGCACCGATTTGACGAAGTGGACCTGCGGATCGCTGCTGCCGGCAACCTGGCTGCGTGGCGGTGGCGCGACCTGCTGGCTGCCCGAATCGAGCATCGAACCGCCGCCGCTGAGCAAGGAGAGAATGTCTAGCGGATTCTTGCCGAACAGCAGGCTGACGACGACGATCAGGATGATGCCGCCGATGCCGATGTGGAAGCCGCCGAAGCCGAGCCCTCCGCCACCACCGCCGAAGCCGCCGCCACCGCCGCTGCCGTCATCCTCGACGACGTTGTCGCTTTCGCGCCCTTTCTGCCAGTCCATACCAATCTCCCTGCGTTTGCTGCGGATGCGCGAACGTTACTCGTCGCGCATCGTTGCCGCAAGAGTTGGCCGGATCGACGATCCGCATCTACGGATAGCGCACCAACACGCCGTTGCGCTTGTTCTGTCCGCCCTTGCCGTCGGGATAGCGCGCTTCGAATGCGAGCTTGCGCGGGCCGGCTGCGCGCAACGTGAACTCGCCCCGCGACAGCCGATCACAAAGACCGCTGCCGCTCGTCGGCTTGAAGTGCAGCGACCATGCATCGGCGCCGCGATCCGAATAGGTGCCCTCGCGCAGCTTGCAGGTTCTGCCCGTGTCGAGTTCGAGCGTGGTGCTCTCTTCGTCGATCGCGCCAAGCGACAGCGTCGTCTTGTCCGCATCGCGCTGCCCCTCGACCAGCGTGCGACCGATCCATTGGCCGCGAGCATCGGCCGCAGCGGCTTGTGTGACGCAGGCGAACAGCGTGCCGGCGAGCGCAGCGGCAAGCGTGGCGACGAGTGGCACATGATGTTGCGAGCGATGGGTGGGCATGGCTCCTCCGATGGTGTTGAAATGCAAGTGGGCTGATCCGGCGAACGCTGTCGCGACACGCAGTGCACAGCGCGTGCCGATGATTCCGCAGGCGCAGCTGGCGCGCATCTGCAGGAAGTCATATTTGTATACGATGCACAAAAGTGGAAAACGGTTGCGGCTATGCCGGAAGTCATGCCGGACGTGCCTTCCGGCACGTATGCGCCGCGTGCCCGGGCGGAAAGGACAAATCGTTGATAAATTCGTTGCGCGGGTGAAATCGCTTTGCGCGCGCGTCAGGCGCGATGCGCGATAATGCCGCGCCATTTTGCCGCCTCCGGGAAAACGCAATGCCGCGATCCGACTCCGCCATCCTCGGCACGCCGCTGTCCCGCGCCGCCGTGCGCGTCATGCTGCTCGGTGCGGGTGAGCTCGGCAAGGAAGTGCTGATCGCATTGCAGCGGCTTGGGGTCGAGACGATCGCGGTCGATCGCTACGCGAATGCGCCGGGCCAGCAGGTCGCGCACCACGCGCGCACGATCGCGATGGACGATCCGGCACAGCTGCGCGCGCTGATCGAGGTGGAGAAACCCGACATCGTCGTGCCCGAGATCGAGGCGATCGCGACGCCAGTGCTAGAGCAACTCGAAGCGGCCGGCGCCGTGCGCGTGATCCCGACCGCGCGCGCCGCGCGCCTGACCATGGATCGCGAAGGTATCCGCCGCCTTGCCGCGGAAGCGCTGGGGCTGCCGACGAGTCCGTACCAGTTCTGCGATTCGTTGGCCGAATTGCGCAATGCCATCGACGGAGGTATCGGCTATCCCTGCATCGTCAAGCCAGTGATGAGCTCGTCGGGCAAGGGGCAAAGCAAGATCGACGGGCCGGCCGACGTAAAGAAGGCGTGGGACCATGCGATCGCCGGCGGTCGCGTCAATCACGGTCGCATCATCGTCGAGGGCTTCATCGACTTCGACTACGAGATCACCCTGCTCACCGTGCGTGCGCGCAACGCATCGGGTGAAATCGAAACACGGTTTTGCGCGCCGATCGGGCATGTGCAGGATGCCGGCGACTGCGTAGAGAGCTGGCAGCCGCACGCGATGTCGTCGCGCGCGCTCGCGCGTGCGCAGGAGGTCGCGAAAAAAGTGGCCGATGATCTCGGTGGGCTGGGCGTGTTCGGCGTCGAGCTGTTCGTCAAGGGCGACGAAGTATGGTTCAGCGAAGTCAGCCCGCGCCCGCACGACACCGGCATGGTCACGATGATCAGCCAATGGCAGAGCGAATTCGAATTGCACGCGCGCGCGATTCTGGGGCTGCCAGTAAGCACGCAACTCAAATCGCCTGGCGCATCGGCTGTGGTCTACGGCGGCGTCGAAGGCAAGGCGCTCGCGTTCGACGGCGTCGCCGAGGCGCTGGCCGTGCCGAACAGCGATCTGCGCCTGTTCGGCAAGCCCGAAAGTTTTGTCAAGCGGCGCATGGGCGTCGCGCTTGCGTTTGCCGAGGATGTCGAAACCGCGCGGCGCAACGCGAAACTCGCCGCCGGCAAGGTCAAGCCGCGGCAGGCGTAGACTGGGTCGAGCGCAGCGAAACCCGATGCGACAACGTCAGTCACCTTTTGTCAGCGCATACAGGATGCGCGCGTCGGTGTCGTCGAGTGCCTCGCCTTCGCCGCCGCGGAAGTGGTCGTGGAAGGCATGCAGCGCCGCGGCGCGGTCGTCGAGCGCGTAGCCGATTCGGGCGAGCGCAGCCCAGGCGTCGAAGCTTGGCGGCGGTGCGACGAGTTCGCCATGCGGCCAGCGGCCGTAACCGGCCTCGGCAAGGCGTTCCCACGGAAACCGCGGACCCGGATCGGTCTTGCGCGTCGGTGCCAGGTCTTCGTGGCCGATGACCTGCGTGCGCGGAATGCTCAGACGTTCGGTCAGGTCGGCGAGCAGCGTGAGCAGGCTATTGATTTGCGCCGTGGCGAACGGCGAGACGCCATCGTTGTCGAGTTCGATGCCGATCGAGGCCGAGTTCGGGTCGGTGATCGTGCCCCAGCGTCCCGGGCCGGCGTGCCAGGCGCGCGCCTCGTCGGCGACGAGCTGGTAGATGTGCCCGTCGGCGCCGATCAGGTAGTGCGCGCTGACCGGGCCCTGGCTGTTCTCGCTGCGCAGCGTATCCAGGCTCGCCTGCACCGAGTGCTGCTCGGTGTAGTGGACGACGATCAGCATCGCCTTGCGCGCGTTGTAGTTCGGCGAGGGTACCCAGGTGGCGAGCGGGTTGTGCTTCGGCGCCGTCGCACAGGCGGCGAGGACCAGCGCGCAAATGATCGCGGCTACCAGGCGGAATACGTTCGCGGGGATGGAACGCATGAGGGAGCGAAGAGCGGGCCAGGGACAAAACGAAGGCGGCCGTCGGCCGCCTGACTGAATACGTGGTGCCGGTGGAGGGAATCGAACCCACACTCTGTTGCCAGAAACGGATTTTGAGTCCGTCGCGTCTACCAATTCCGCCACACCGGCATCGATGAGGGCGCGCAGTATAAGTCAAATCATGGCTGGCTGACCATGCCCGCCCGGCCTGCGCCTCAATGCATGGCGTCGAGGCTGAGCACGCGGCGGTCGCGGCTGTACCACTCGCTGTCGAGCGGGCGGAACACCGAACACTGGGTCATCGGCCCGCGGTAAATGTGCAGGGTGACGGCGAGCGAATCGGCGCTCGGATTGCGGATCGTGTGGTATTCGTGCGGCGGAATCAGGCTGCCGGCCGAGCCGGGGCCGACATTCATCGTGCCGCGCGATTCGAAACGGTAGCGCTCGCCGTGCTGCTCGACGAGTTCGTACGGCGTGATTTCGAGCGAGCCGTGCCACACGCCCTCGACGCACCACATGCCGGCGTGGTCGTGCACGAGCGTGCCCTGGCCGGGGCCCCAGGTCATCGCGATCACGGCGTAGCCGAATTCCTCGCTGCGGTACAGTTCGCGGCGCGCGTAGTGGTCTTTCACTTCGGCGAAAACGCATTGCGGCAGCTTGACCGCCGGGTCGCGGATCAGCTCGCACAGCGTGTTGCGCAACGCGTTGGCGATATCGGCTTCGCGGTCGTGGTCGACGGCGCGGTCGAGACGATCGACCAGATGCTGGGAGCCGGGGAAATCGAGCGCAAGCATGGGATATGCAGAAATGGCAATAACGATATGCCATTGTACTTCAATGCCGAAGGCGATGCGCGAAGCCGGATCGAAAGTGCTTCGATTCGATCCTTTCATGGCAACAGAGACTTCCCGTGGCGAGCGCGGGTTCGCTACAGCTTCGCGAGAAATGCCGCGATCGCCGCGCCGAAACGCGGAATATCGACCAGAAATGCGTCGTGGCCCTGCGCCGAGTCGAGCGCGACGAAATCGACGCGTGCACCGGTCGTGCGCAGACCGTTCGCGATCTCCTCTTGTTGCGAGAGCGGAAACAGGATGTCGGTGGACACGCCGATCACGAGCGCGCGCTCGACGTCGACCTTCCTCAGCGCCGCGGCCACGTCGCCGTGGCCGTTGGCGCCCGGCGCGTGCTCACCGAGATCGAACCAGTCGCTGGCCCGGGAAAGGTACAGGTAGCAGTTTGGATCGAAGCTGCGCACGAAACGCTTGGCGTGGCCATCGAGATAGGACTCGACCTGGAACTCGACGCCGAACGGGTCGTCGTCCTGGCGGTCGTGGTCCAGGCGGATGCGCGCGAAGCGGCCGACCCATTCCATCGCCGAGCGGTAGGTGATCACGCCGAGCTTGCGCGCGATCGACATGCCGGTTTCGGGGTAATGCGCGTCGTCGTACTCGCCCTGGTTGAAATTGGGGTCGAGGCGGATCGCCTCGCGCTGCAGCGAGCGGATCGCGATCGCGAACGGCTGTGCTTGCGGCGCGGTCGAGATGCTGATGTGCGCGCGCACGCTGCCGGGGTGCTCGACCAGATAGCCTAGTGCGCTCATTCCGCCCATCGAATTGCCGATCAGGCATGCGAGCTTGCCGATGCCGAGGCCGCGCACGAACTCGAACGCGGCATTGCCGACGTCCTCGAGGGTCAGGTCGGGGAAGTCGAGCTTGTAGGCCTTTCCCGTTTGCGGGTTCGTCGACGCGGGCCCGGTCGAGCCCTTGCAGCTGCCGAGCGAATTGACGCAGATCACGAACCAGCGACGGGTGTCGATGTGCTTGCCGGGGCCGATCATTTCTTCCCACCAGCCAGGAGACGGATCGGTTGCATTCGATGCCGCGTGCGCGCCGGGCGAAAGACCGGTGAGGATCAGGATCGCGTTCTCGCGAGCGGCGTCGAGGGTACCCCAGGTTTCGTAGGCGAGCTGCGCGCCGACCAGGGTGCCGCCGCGACGCATCGAGAACGGCGAGGGTAAGGGGAAGTATTGGCGTGCATCCGGCATGCGGCGTGGCTTTCGAGGTGGCCGATGAGGCGGGAGCTTAGCGGCAACGGCGGCGGCGCGCCAAGGGCGGCGCGGGTCTCAGGGAACGACTTGATCGATGGTCAGCTCGACCGGCCCGTGCCGAGAATTCGCCATCGGTGCCGAAAGGGCCTGCAAATCGCCGCTTTGCGCGATCGCCTGACCGGATTTGGAGATGCGCGCGCCGACGATAATTTGTGGAAATGTGGAAATTTTCATGTTCGGCAACATGCCCATCGCGTCGGTCAGGGTGACGCTGGCCGGCAATTGCGCGGCCGTCAGCCGGGCGATCGCGAGCGGCATCGGCGGCCCGCTCGCGGCCTTGGCGAAGACGAACAGCGTGTCCGAAGGCGCGATCCGGTCCTTGAGCTTCGGATCGAGCGCGACCTTGATCGCGATGCGTGGGCCGGCGTCATCGCTGCCGGAATCGGTCGCGGATGTTGTCGTTGCGACCTTGCCCGCTGGCGTCGGCACCGGCTTGCCGTCGCGCAGCGCCTGCGCATGCGCGATCTGCTCGCGCACCGACGCCGCCACGTTGGAGTCGGGCGGCAGCAGCGGCAGCAACCGGTTCCATTTTTCCACCGCGGCGGCGTAGTTGCCCGCCTGCGAGTCGGCGATGCCGGCGAGCCACAGGCCTTTCTGGTTTTCCGGATGCGCCTTGACCGCCTGTTCGATCAGCGCCAATGCTTCGCCCTGGATGCGCCGGTCCTTGCCCGCAAACACGAGTGCCTCGGCGTAGTCGATGGCGAGGTCGGCATCGTCCGGCGCGAGCTCGTGTGCGTGCTTGAGGGCGCCTGCCGCTTCGGCGAACCGGCGCGTGGACTGGTACGCGCGGCCGAGCAAAGTCCAGCCCTCGGCGTTGCCGGGGTCCTGCTGCATCTTTGCCGCAAGCTGGGCGATCGCTGCGTCGATGTCGCCGTGCCCTTCGCCGTCGCCGCCCGCGCGCGCGACGAGATTGGCCGGATCGAGGGCCTGCGGCGCGCCGAACTGGCGATACAGCAGGATGGCCGCGGCCGGCAGCAGCAGGGCGACCGCGAACGCGCAACGGAATGCGGTGCGGCTGCGCGTGCGATCCGGCAGCGGCGAAGCCGCCTCGGGCGCAGCCAGCGCGGCCTGCTTCGCTGTGTATTCGGCTTCGCTGAGCACGCCCTCGGCGCGCGCGGTTTGCAGCGCCTGCAGCCTGCGCCGCATCTCGCTCGTCGCATTGGTCGCTGCGCCACCGCGCAGCAGCGGCACTAGCACGAAGGCGAGCGTCGCGATCAGCATCAGCGCGGCAGACAGAAGAAATGCGATGCTCACCAGTCCTCTTCCTCGCTGTTCTGCATCGGCCCGGCCTGACGCAGCACTGACTCGCCGACCGCCGCGCGTGCGCGACGGCGCAGGATGCGCAGCAGGGCGAGCGCGCCGATGGCGACGAGTGCGAACGGCGTGAACCAGAGCAGCCAGGTGCCCGGCTTCAGCGGCGGGTCGTAGAGCACGAAATCGTTGTAGCGCGCGACGAGGAATTGCTTGATCTCGGCGTCGGTTTTACCCTCGCGCATCAGGTCGAACACCTGCTTGCGCAGATCCCGGGCGAGGTCCGCGTCGGAATCGGCGAGGTCCTGATTCTGGCAGACCAGACAACGCAACTGCCGGGTGAGTTGCTGGAAGCGCACTTCCTCGGCGCGGTCCTTGAACGGCAGCGGGTCGATCGCGTAAGCAGTCGCGGCGACAAGGCCGAGGCTGAGCAGGGCCGCGGCGAGCGGGCACAGCCAGCGGTTCATGGCGTTGCCTGCCGTACTTTGGCGAGTTGCGGCTTCAGCTCGCTCGCGATCAACTCGGGTGTCAGCATGCCGATGCGCTTGTAGCGGATCACGCCCTGCGCGTCGACGAGGAAGGTTTCCGGCGCGCCGTAGACGCCGAACTCGATGCCCATGCGGCCGTCGGCGTCGCTGACGACCTGGTCGTACGGGTTGCCGAATTTCTCCAGCCAGCGCCGGGAATCCGCGGGCGGGTCCTTCCACGCCATGCCGATCAGCGGCACGCCGAGCTTCTTCGCTTCGGCCATCAGCACCGGATGCTCTTCGTGGCAGGTCACGCACCAGCTGCCGAACACGTTGATCAGGTACGGCTTGCCGAGCAGGTCGCGCTTCGAGAGCGATTGCGCGGAGTCGTATAAAAGTGGAAGCGTGAACTCGGGTGCCGGCTTGCCGATCAGCGGTGAGGGTACTTCGTTCATCTCGTGGTGCTTGTTCCACCAGATGCCGAAACCGAGCAGGCCGACGAGGGCGAAGAACGCGAGCAGGGGCAGCAGGCGGCTCATGGGGCGGGAACCGTGGCCCGGGACGCGGGCCTCGATACTCGTAGAATCGGCTGTTCCCGTGTCCCGAGTCCGGTGTTGCGGGTTGCGGCGATGACGCGAAAGCGCTTGTCCGCCGCCGCGACGAAGCCGCCGAGCATCATCAACAGCCCGCCGACCCAGATCCAGCGCACGAACGGTTTGACATAGATGCGTACCGCCCAGGCGCCCTTGTCGTCCAGTGATTCGCCGAGCGCGACGTAGATGTCGCGGAACAGGCCGGGGCGGATGTCGGCCTTGGTCTGCACCGGCGTGGTGCCCGCGTACTGGCGCTTCTGCGGGTTGAGCGTGGCGATGTGCCGGCCGTCGCGCGACACGTCGATCGCGCCCTGCTCGGCGCGGAAATTCGGGCCTTGTGCGGGGGCGACGCCGTTGAACCTGAAGTCGAGCCCGGCGATCTGCTTCGTCTCGCCCGGGGCGAGGCGCACGTCGGATTCCACGCTCGTCGCCTCGGTGACGAGCACGCCGGCGAGGAAGATCGCAACGCCGAAATGGGCGGCGATCATGCCGAGCATCTCGGGCGTGTAGCGGCGCCCGCGCGGTGCCTCGCGCCAGCGCTTGAGCACGTACAAGGCGATACCGACGCCGACCCAGAGGCTGGCAGCGACACCGGCGATGCCGCGCAGCGGCAGTGCGCCGGCGAACAGCCAGGCGGCCAGCGTGCAGGCCGCCGCGAGCGCGAACGCGGGCGCGAGCGCGCGCAACGTTGCGCGCCAGTCGCCCGCGGCCCAGCGGAAGAACGGCCCGAATGGAATCAGCAGCACGACCGGCAGCATCAGCAGCGCGAACATGAAACCGAAGTAGGGTGGTCCGACCGAGATGCGGCCCACGCCGAGCGCGTCGCCGATCAGCGGGTAAAGCGTGCCGAGCAGCACCATCGCCGCGGCGCAGGCGAACAGCAGGTTGTTGATCAGCAGCAGCGTTTCACGCGACAGCATCTGGAACGGTCTGCCGCCGGCGACCTTCGGTGCGCGCAGCGCGTAGATCGAAAGCGAGCCGCCGACGATGAGAGTGAGGAAGGCAAGGATGAACAGGCCACGCCGCGGATCGCTCGCGAATGCGTGCACGCTGGTGAGCACGCCCGAGCGCACGAGAAACGTGCCGAGCAGCGACAGCGAGAATGCGAAGATCGACAGCAGCAGCGTCCAGGCGCGGAACGAGCCGCGCTTCTCGGTCACTGCCTGCGAATGAATCAGCGCGGTGCCGACCAGCCACGGCATGAACGAGGCATTCTCGACCGGATCCCAGAACCACCAGCCGCCCCAGCCGAGCACGTAGTACGCCCACCACGAGCCCAACGTGATGCCGAGCGTGAGAAACGCCCAGGCGACGTTGGTCCACGGCCGCGCCCAGCGCACCCAGGCAACATCCAACTCACCACCGAGCAGTGCGGCGATCGCGAACGCGAACGCCACGGAAAATCCGACGTAGCCCATGTACAGCATCGGCGGATGCATGATCAGGCCGGGATCTTGCAGGATCGGATTCAGGTCGGCGCCGTCGACCAGGCCCGGGATATGGCGTGCGAACGGATTCGAGGTGAAGATCGTGAACGCGAGGAATCCCACGGCTACGAAGCCGAGCACCCCGAGCACGCGTGCGATCAGCACGTCGGGCAGACGCCGGCTGAACGCGGCAACGGCAAGCGTCCACACGTTGAGGATCAGCACCCAGAGCAGCAGCGAGCCTTCGTGCGCCCCCCACACCGCCGAGAAGCGGTAGTACCAGGGTAGGGCGAGGTTGGAATTCTGGGCTACGTACCTGACCGAGAAATCCTGCGCGAGGAATGCGTACGTCAATATGCCGAACGCAAACGCGACGAAGACGAACTGGCCGGCGGCCACCGGCCGCGCCGTCGCGATCAACGCCGCATCGCCGCGCCACGCGCCGAGCAACGGCAGCACGCATTGCGCAAGCGCGAGCAGGAGCGCGAGGATCAGCGCGAATTGACCGAGTTCGGGGAGCATGCGAAAGAAAGCGTCGAACGATTACGGGGCGCCAGATTACGCGAGACCCGGCGCGGATGCGAGAAAGCAAACGGCCCTCTCCGCGTTGCGGAGAGGGCCGCTGTGCGGATGACGCGAGTGGCCGGATCAGGCTTTCTTCGCGTGCGCCGAGCACCAGCCCTTCGCGGCGACGGCTTTGCCCGGGAACAACTGGCAGCCGCCCCAGGCAGCGGTGCCGCCCTGGAAGAAGTTGCAATTGGCGCAGTCGTTGCCCGCGACGTAGGTCGGGAACTTGGCCTTGTCGGCCTTGGTCGCGTCCTCGACATAGCCCAGCGTCTGCGCGGTGGCATCGGTCGGCGCGAGGTGCGGCAGGTCGGCGGCGCGCGCCTGGCGCGGGAGCACGCTCGCGAGCGCGGCCGCGCCGATGGCGGTGCCGGCACCGACGAAGAAGCGGCGGCGACCCTGGTCCGTCGTGGAAACATTCGATTGATCAGTCTTTTTCATGATTCACCTTTGCTGGCAGTGAAGATGCTGGCGGGATCCGTTCAGTGTCTTTCCAGCGGCGGCAGTGTGGCAAGCCACGCGGCGACCGCCCGAATCGAATCGTCGTGCAGTGTACGCCCAACGCAGATCATTATGTAGTCGCCGCAGGCCCGGTGCGGCCATCCGCCGCGGTAGTTCGAAGGGCGGGGACGGGCGGAATTTTGTGCGGGACACGGATTGCGATTGGCGGCTGGGGAAGCCTGTCGTCGAATCAATTCGGGAACGGATTCACCGGGCAGGGCTTCGCTGCGTGCGATCTCTAGTTTCGCTGTGGCCGCCAACAGGAAAAGCCGGGCGGTATGCCCGGTTTTCCGTTTTCTGGAAGATGCGGTCGAGGAAGCCGGTTTCGTCTTTCGCCATCATCACCGACGATGCTGCGAGCTTCAGTGCGCCGGCGCGGCTGCCGCGGCATCGCCCTTGAGGCAACTGCTCATGAACGTCTTGCGCGCATCGCCGTGAAGTTCCTTGGCCTTCGGGTCGGCGTTGCAGGCCTTCATCTTCTCCTGCTGCGTCATCGGTTTGGCAGGCGCGGCAGCAGCGGTCGAGTCGCCCTTGAGGCACGAGCTCATGAACGCCTTGCGTTCGTCGCCCTTGAGCGTCTTCGCCTTCGCGTCGGCGTTGCAGGATTTCATGCGTTCCTGCTGCGGGGTCAGTTGCTTGTCCGCGGCGAAGGCGGAAGCGGAAGCGAGGACGGCGGCGAAAGCGAAAGCGGCGAACATGGCTGTTGCGGTTTTCATGGCTGTCTCCTGTGGCGTGGCCGGCGTCATGCCGGATCGGGCGCTAGTCTACGCCGCTTGAGTGCGGGGGAAACAGGGGGTGTCGCGCAACACTTTGTCGGAATTCATCCCGCCGCAGCGTAGGGCGCGCAAGTTGCGCGCCCGCGAATAGAATTCCTACGCCGCCGCGTCCACGCTCTGCCGCGGACCCTGCAGCAACGCCTGGCGCACACCCGCGATGACGAGATCGGCCTCGGCGCTCGACACCGCGAAATGCGGGGTGAAGCGGAGCGAATTGGTGCCGCCGTGGATCACGCCGACGCCGTGTTCGCGCAGCCACTCCTCGGTGCTGTCCGCGCCATAGCACTTGAACTGCGGCGCGAGTTCGCACGAGAACAGCAGGCCCGTGCCCTGCACCTTGGTGATCAGCCCCGGCAGCTCCTTCTGCAGCTTCTGCAGCTTGTCGATGAACTCGGCGCCGCGTGCGCGCACGTTGGCGCGCAGTTCCGGCGTGATCGAGGCGAGCACGACGCAAGCGACGTCGAGCGCGCGCGGGTTGGTGGTCATGGTGTTGCCGTAGATGCCGGTTTTGTACAGCGCGGCGGCGCGTTCGTTCACGGCGAGCACCGACAGCGGATACTGGCCGGCGCTGAGCGCCTTCGAGTAAGTCTCCATGTCCGGCGCGTCGAGCTTCTCGAAACCGGGATAGTCGACGACCGAGAGCACGCCGTGCGCGCGCAGTCCGGCCTGGATCGAGTCGACCATGAACAGCGTGCCGTGCGCGCGCGTCAGCTCGCGTGCGGCGGCATAGAACTCCGGCGTCACTGCGCGGCCCGGATCGCCTTCGCCCATCACCGGCTCGAGCAGCATCGCCTCGATGAACCAGCCGTTCTTCTCGGCGTCGGCGAACGCGGCGCGCAACTGGTCGACGTTGTACGGCTCGACCGTGATCAGGCTTTTTTCGTCGCGGAAGCTGGCGAGGTTCTGCGCATAGGCCTTGCGCGAGGAATCCGAATAGATCGCCGGGCGGTCGGTGCGGCCGTGGAACGCGCCCTTGACCGCAAGGCGCTTGATCGTCCTGCCGGCATGCTTGCCGCCCGCGTCGGTGGCGAGCTTGGCGTTGACGTCGGCGATGCGCAGAGCGAGGCCGACCGCTTCCGATCCCGAATTCAGGCAGAGGAACTTCGAATACGGCGCACTGCCGCCGCGCGCATGGCCGATCTCCTGCCTGATCGCATTGGCGAAGCGCAACTGCGACAGATTCGGCGTCATGATGTTGGCCATTGCCTGCGGCCTGGCCAGCGCGTCGAGCACGGCTTGCGGGGTGTGACCCAGGCCGAGCATGCCGTAACCGCCGACGTCGTAGATCACCGCGCCCTTGAGCGTCACGATCCACGGTCCGCGCGCGGCGAGAGCGACGTAGGGATTGACCGCGTCGGCGGCGTAGAAATTGACGTAGTCGGCCTGCACGCGCACGGCCTGCTCGGTCTCATCGAGCTTGAGCAGGTCGACGAAGCTGGTCTTGAGAGTGCCGAACAGCGCATGCGCTTCGTTGATCGCCGCGCGCAGGTCCGCGTCCTCGCGCGCGAAGCGCTCGACGGTCGCGTCGTCCAGGCCGCGCGTGCGGATCGCGCCGCCGAAGCTGCGCAGTTCGTTGAGTTTGGCGATGGATGACATGACGTTCTCCTTATGGGACTCCGGGAATGCGAACAGCGCCAACGTGCGGCGCCAAGAGGTTGCCAGCAAACAATCGCTGATCGTCGGGTGCATGATAGGACCGACATTTGGCATGGCCGAGAGCCAGTCCGGAGGCGGTTTGATGGGGCCAATCGGCAACCAGCGACATGACGTTCGTCACCCCGCATTGCTGATGTCCCTGACTGTCCGTTGCGGCGCGGTAGCGCGGAGAATCTGCGCATCGCAGAAGGAGCCAGGCATGAACAGCGGAGCCCACCCCGTCGCCCGACTTTCCCGGGTGGCAAAACGCTACGCGCAGACGCAGGCGCTGGCCGGCGTCGACCTCGAGGTGCATCGCGGCGAGGTGCTCGCCCTGCTCGGGCCGAACGGCGCTGGCAAGACCACGGCAGTTTCCCTGCTCGTCGGCCTGTTGCAGGCCGATGGCGGCAGCGCCGAGCTGTTCGGCGCTGCGCCAAGCGCGCTGGCCGCGCGTCGCCGCATCGGCGCGATGCTGCAGGCCACCGCGCTGCCGGAAACGCTGACCGTCGCCGAACTGATCGACCTGTTCCGCAACTACCATGCGCGGCCGCGCACGGTCGCCGACATCGTCGCCCTGGCCGGCGTGGAGGATCTGCTCGACCGCCGCTACGCCAAGCTTTCCGGTGGCCAGCAGCGCCGCGTCCAGTTCGCGCTCGCGATTTGCGGGCGTGTGGAACTGCTGTTTCTCGACGAGCCGACCACCGGTCTCGACATCGATGCGCGCGAAACCATGTGGCGTGCGATTCGCCAGCTCGTCGCCGCAGGCTGCGCCGTGGTGCTGACCACGCATTATCTCGAGGAAGTCGAGGCGCTGGCCGATCGCGTCGTCGTGCTCGCCAAAGGCCGCATCATCGCTCAGGGCACGGTGGCCGAGATCCGCGCGCGCGTCGCTTCGCGGCGTATCCGCTGCGTCACCACGCTTGCCGATGCCGCGATCGCGCGCTGGCCCGAGGTGCGCAGCGTCGCCCGGGACGGCGAGCGCGTCGAAATCGTCACCGATGCGGCCGAGATCGTGGTGCGCCAGCTGCTCTACGAGGATGCGCAATTGCGCGAACTCGAAGTGCGCCGCGCGGGACTTGCCGAAGCGTTTGTCGAAATCACCCGGGAGGCCGCATGATGGACACGACCCTTGCCGCATCGTCCGTATCGGATCCTGCCCCGTTCCACGCCTGGCGCGCCTACGCGCTCGAGGCCAAATACGAATTCCTGCGCGTGCTGCGCACGCCCGCGTTCGCGATTCCCTCGCTGCTGTTTCCGCCGTTGTTCTATCTGCTGTTCGGTGTCTTGCTCAATCGTGGCAGCAGCGCCGCGGCGCATTACCTGTTCGCCACCTACAGCGTGTTCGGGGTGATGGCGCCGGGGTTGTTCGGCTTCGGCGTGCAGGTCGCGATCGAGCGCGAGCGCGGCTGGCTGGCGCTGAAGCGCGTCGCGCCGATGCCGCCGGGCGCCTATCTCGCCGCGAAGATGCTCATGGCGATGGCCTTTGCGCTCATCATCTACGCAATGCTCGCGGCGATGGCGGCGACGCTCGGCGGCGTGCGCCTCGATCCCGTGCAATGGCTCGCGCTCGGCCTGATCGCGATGCTCGGCGTGCTGCCATTCTGCGCGCTCGGCTTGCTGATCGGCAGCCGCGCCAATGCGTCGGCGTCGCCGGCGATCGTCAACTTCATCTATCTGCCGATGGCGTTCCTGTCCGGGCTGTGGATGCCGCTCGGCATGCTGCCGCAATTCGTCCGCGACATCGCGGTACTCTGGCCGCCGTATCATCTCGCCCAGCTTGCGCTGGCGGCGATCGGGCGCGAGTATGCGGGATCGCTGCCCGCGCATGTCGCGTTTCTCGTCGCCTTCACCGCCGTGTGCTTTGCGATTGCGCGGCGCTGGCTGGCGCGCATCGCGTAGACGCTCCTGACGTCATTGCCGCCGGCGCGGGAATGACGGTTTTCGCTGAAGGCGATTCCTGATTCCCCGGCGACGGATTCGATCGAAACATGGCAAATACCCGCAACGCTTCGCGCATCTCATCTTCGCCATGGCGATGGCTCGCGCCGGCACCCGATTCGATCACCGTGCGCCATCATCCGGAGGACGTTCCGGGCGGCGAATGGCTGATCAACTTCATCTGGCTGCTCTGGTATTTCCTCGACGCCACGTTCAACCCGCTTGCGCGAGAATACTGGCCCGTCACGCTCGCCGGCTTCGTTGCCACCGGCGTGCTGACTTTTCTTGCCTTCAACCGGCCGGTGCGCTGGGTGCGGCTGTTCGGCGTCGCGCTCGTCGCGGTTGGCGTGGCCGCGATGCCGTACAACCACAGTGGTGGCGTGACATCGCTGGTCTACGCCGGGGTCGTACTCGTCCATTACGGCACGATGCGGCAGCGGATCGCCTTGGCCATGGTGGTGTGGCTCGTGTTCGTCGTTGACGCGCTGTGGTTGCTTCAGTGGCCGCTCGTGCTCGTGGTGTCGCTCGCGTTGATGATGTTCGGCGTGGTTGGCGGCGCCTTGATGCGCGATATTGCCGAGCGTCGCCAGGTGCAATTGCGCTTGAGCCACGACGAAATCCGCCGCCTTGCCGCCACCGCCGAGCGCGAACGCATCGGACGCGATCTGCACGATCTGCTCGGTCACACGTTGTCGCTGATCGCGTTGAAATCGGAGCTTGCGAACAAGCTCTTCGATCGCGACGCGGCGGCGGCGAAGCGCGAAATGCTCGACGTCGAGCGCGTCGCGCGAGACGCGCTTGCACAGGTGCGGCGCGCAGTCACCGGCATCCGCGCCGCGGGTGTCGCGGCCGAGGTCGCGTCGGCCAAGCTGCTGCTCGAATCGGACGGCGTGCATCTCGACTACACGCTCGCCGACGCCGGCATGCCGGTCGAAATGGAAACCGCGCTCGCGATGTGCGTGCGCGAGGCGGTGACCAACATCCAGCGCCATGCGCGCGCGAGCGCGGCGCGCATCGCGCTCGAAGCCACTGCGGGCAAGGTGATTCTGCGCGTCGAAGACAACGGCCGCGGCGGCGCAATCGTGCCGGGCAACGGCCTTGCCGGCATGCGCGAACGCCTCGCCGCGATCGGCGCGCAACTGCAGATCGATTCGCAGCAAGGCCGGGGTACGGTGGTGAAGGTGACTGCGCCGTTGCCGCAGGCACAAACACTCTCCTTCTCCCACCCGGAGAAGGTGGCGCAAAGCGCCGGATGAGGGCAGCGCACCACGGCTTGCGTCGGCCGCCGTACATCGCAAGGCCGTTCCCTGATCCGTTCTTCGGGCACGTGCATTCGGGCCATCCATGGCCCTCACCCTCCGGGCGGCTTCGCCGTGCACTTCGGCAATCCTGCCGAAGTGTCTCCCGACAGGAGAAGGGAAAAGCTATGCTTGTCCTCCATCCTCAGTCCTCGACGGAAATGATCCGAGTCCTGCTCGCCGAAGACCAAGCCATGGTGCGCGGCGCCTTGTCCGCGTTGTTGAAGCTCGAATCCGATCTCGACGTGATCGGCAGCGCCGCGGATGGCGAGGAGGCGTGGCAGTTCGTGCAGCGCGACGTACCCGACGTCGTCGTCACCGATATCGAGATGCCGCGCCTGACCGGCCTCGAGCTCGCCCGGCGCATCCGCGAGCGCGGGCTCGAATGCAAGGTCGTCATCGTCACCACGTTTGCGCGGCCGGGCTTCCTGCGCCGCGCGCTCGACGCTGGTGTCAGCGGCTACCTGCTCAAGGACGCGCCGGCCGACCAGTTGGCGGACGCGCTGCGCCGCGTGCATCGCGGCGGCCGCGCGATCGACCCGCAGCTCGCGCTCGAAGCCTGGAGCGAGGCCGATCCGCTCAACGACCGCGAGCGCCAGGTGTTGCGCCTCGCTGGCGAGGGCGCCTCGGCCGGCGACATCGCCGAGCAACTGCATCTCTCGCAGGGCACCGTGCGCAATTATCTTTCCGAGGCGATCGGCAAGCTCGGCGTCGGCAACCGCATCGAGGCCTATCGGCTGGCGCGGCAGAAAGGCTGGCTGTAACCGACGCATGCGCGTTCCCGCCTGGCTGACGCTTGCCGTTCTTGCCATTGCAGCGTCGGCGTGCGCGCCGCGGCCGGCGCGTCCACTCGATCATCAGGCCTACATCTGGCAACGGCAATGGACGCCGGCGATCGCCGCGTCGTTGGCTGCGATGCGCGGCGATTTCAGCGGCTGGCGCGTGCTTGCCGCGGAATCGACCACGCGCGGCGACCTGATCGATGCCTCGCCTCGCCTCGACCTGCTTGCGCGCAGCGGCAAGCCGGTGGTCGCGGTGCTGCGCCTCAACGGCAGCCGGCCGCCACCGTCGGCTGACATCGTTGCGCATCGCATCGATGAAACCGCCGCGGCGTGGCGCGCTGCGGGCGTGCCGCTCGCCGGTGTCGAAATCGATCACGACTGCGCGACGGCGCAGCTCGACGCTTACGCCGAGTTGCTCGCGCAGCTGCGCGCACGCCTGCCGGTCGGCTTGACACTGTCGATCACCGCGCTGCCGACCTGGATCGGCGCACCAGCGCTCACGCGCGTGCTCGGTCGGGTCGATGCCTCGGTGCTGCAAGTCCACGCCATTGCCGCACCGCGAGCGGGTGCCGGGGAGACGGGTCTGTTCGACGCCGCGCAAGCGCAGCGCTGGATCGATGCCTACGCTCGCATCGCGCCCGCGCCGTTTCGGGTGGCGTTGCCGGTCTACGGGCTGCGCGTCGGCTATGACGACGAGGGGACTGCCGTCGCGGTTGAAGGCGAGATGCCGCGTGCGATCGAGGCGCTGCGTACGCGCGAACTGCGCGTCGATCCGCGCACGGTCTCGACGTTGCTGCGCAAATTGGAACGCGCACGTCCGCCGCTGCTGGCGGGCATCGTCTGGTTTCGCCTGCCGGGTGAGGATGATCGCCGCGCGTGGAGCACCACGACACTGCATGCGGTGATCGCCGGCACGGACTTGAAACCCGGTTTCGGCGTGCGCGTGCAGACGGCGAGCGATGGCGCCGCCGACATCGTGCTTGGCAATCGTGGCACGCTTGATGCGCCGCTGCCGGCATCGGTCGAGATCGCCGCGAACGCGTGCACTGCGGCGGATGCGCTGGCCGGATTCCGCATCGCGAAGTCGGCTGCGGGTTGGCGGTTTTTTCCGACGACCGATACGATACTGCGCGCAGGCCACGAGTGGCGCATCGGCTGGATGCGCTGTGCATCGATCGACAGGGAATCCGTGAATGAATCTCCGTAACACTTTCGTTTTCGCGGCACTCGCCGCGGCGCTGCCAGTGGCCGCGCCGGCCTGCGGGCCGGATTTTCCGGCCGAACTGCTGCACGACCGCGCGTGGACGCTGGACAAATTGCCCGAGGGCGCGTTTGCATTCGAGGCGGCACATCTCGTTGCGGCACCAGGGTTCAAGGCGGTCGACGACATTGACGAGTACGTCGATGGCCAGTCGCGCTCGTTGCGCGAACGCATCGAGCGCGGCTGGTTCGGCGCGCAGTACGCGCACGTCGCCGCGGCGCGCGCGGCGAACGATGCGGCGGCTGCCTACGCCGCGGCCAACGGCCTGCCGGAAGAGGCGCGGCGTTATCTTGCCGGCGCTGCGGCCTGGGCCAAGCACGATGTCGCCGAGGCGCAGCGCCGTTTCAACAGCGTGCTCGAATTGCCTGCCGATGAGCGCGCGCACTACGGCCTGTGGGCGCAGTACATGCTCGCGAAGATCGGCGATGCGGCGACGCTGCACGCGGCGTTGCGCGAGGAAGTCGCCAAGGGGGCGGCCGATCCGTACGGGCTTGCCGTGGCCAGCCTCGGCGAGGATGCGCGCGAGCGTCTGCAGAAGGGCGACGATGCGGCGGCGATCGCGCTGTACGCGCAGCAGGCCGCCGCCGGTTCGCGATCGGGGCGCGATTCGCTGCTGCAGATCGCGCGCGCGACGATCAAGGATCCGGCGCGGCTGGAACGCGTGGTGCGCGCCGATATCGGCCAGCGCCTGATGACCGCCTACCTGTTCACGCGCAGCAGCGAGTTGATCGATACCCAGATCGACGGCGAGAGTCCGCCCGAGGAAGTCGCCAGGTCGAAGGCCGCGAGCGATGCGCGCATGCAAAATTTTCTCGACGCAGTCACGCGCGCCGGCATCGACAAGGTTGCCGGTGCCGACCGCGTCGCCGCGCTTGCCTATCGCAGCGGCAAATACGATCTCGCCGCTGCGCTCGCGCGGAAGGACAGCAGCGGGCTCGCCTGGTGGGTGCGTGCCAAGCTCGCCCTGCGCGCCGGCAAGGCCGACGAGGCCGCGCAGGCCTACGCACAGGCGGCGAAAGCGTTTCCGGCGGACGAGGAATGGGGCGAGAACCGCGATGCCGCGGCGTTCGGGCCGGAGACGATCAAGCCGCAATGCCGGGTTGAGGGCGAACGCGGCACGCTGGCGCTGTCGCGCGGCGAATACCTCGCGGCGATGGAGCATCTCTACAATGCCGCATCGCTTTACTGGCCCGATGCGGCCTATGTCGCCGAGCGCGTGCTCCGCGTGGACGAGTTGAAATCGTTCGTCGACGCGCATGTGGGCAAGCCGACGCCGAAGCCTGCGGCGGTCGATGGCGAGGGCGGTTACGGCAATCCGGCCGATGCAGCGACCGCGCTACGCGCGCTGCTCGCGCGCCGCCTGCTGCGTGCCGAGCGCTACGACGAGGCACTGAAATATTTCGACGATGCGGCGTTGAAGAAAAAGGCGCAGGCCTATGTCGATGCACGTCGCGCCGCGAGCGGCGGAGGCCGCATCGCGCAGGCCAAGGGGTGGTATGCCGCGGCGCACTCGGCGCGCTTCGACGGCCTCGATCTGATCGGCTACGAGCTCGATCCCGATTATCAGGTCTATGCCGGCAACTTCGATCTGGGTGGCGGTTGGAACGATGCCGATGCCGTTGCCGCTGCGAATGCGGCCGCCACGCCCGGAGCGCCGCGGCCCGCACGCAAGGACATCGCGGTGCCGAAGACGTTGTCGGGTCGCGACGAGGCCGCTCGGGTTGCGTCGAGCCGCGCGCAGCCGCTGGAGCGATTCCACTATCGCTACAACGCGGTCGATTTCGCGTCGAAAGCGGCCGATCTGTTGCCGGCGCGCACGCAGGCCTTCGCCGCCGTACTCTGCCACGCGACGGCGTGGCTGATCGATCGCGATCCGCCGGCCGCGGAAAAACTCTACGCACGCTATCTCAGGCAGGGTCCGTATGTGCCTTGGGGCAGGGCGTTCGGCCGCACCTGTCCCGAGCCCGACTTTGCCGGTGCCGCCGCGCGCCTGCATGCGCAGCGCGTGGCGTGGTGGAAGCACACGATTCGGCGCAATGCGCCGTACGCGGCAATCGGCCTGATCTTGCTTGTGGCAGGATGGTGGTGGAAATGGGGCAGGCGCAGGGCGCCGGCAAAGCAGGCGTAAATGGACAGCGGCAATTCATCTGCGTTTGTCGACAATCCTGCTCGCGCGATCGCGCGCAAACTCATCGAGACTTGTCCATGTCCGCAAACAAGACCACAGGCCTGATCCTGATCGGCCTCGGTGTGTTTTTCCTGCTTGCGAATTTCAACCTGATTCCCGATGTCGGGCACCTGATCGCGAAGTGGTGGCCGTTGATCCTGATCGCGATCGGCGTGCAGCGCTGGCAGTCGGGCGCGAAGTAGCCCGCGGGCTTCGGCGGCGGCGTGGGCCGCGCGTATCGGCGATAATCGGCCCTCGGCCCCCAATCCTGCGCCTTCGTTGAAAAAAACCGATTTCCACTACGATTTGCCGCGCGAGCTGATCGCGCAGGTGCCGTTGGCGCAACGTTCGGCGAGCCGCCTGCTCGTCGTCGATGCCGGCGCGCGCGAATTCGCCGACCGCCAGTTCACCGATCTGCCCCACTACCTGCGCGCAGGCGACCTGCTCGTTTTCAACGACACCCGAGTGCTCCACGCGCGCCTGTACGGGCGCAAGGAAACCGGCGGCACGGTCGAGATCCTGATCGAGCGCATCACCGGAACGCACGAGGCGCTGGCCCAGCTCGGCGTATCGAAGAAGCCGAAGCAAGGTTCGCGCATCGTGCTCGGCGACGACAGCACCGTGCTCGTGCTCGGTCGCGAGGGTGAGTTTTATTCGCTGCGTTTCGAGTCGCACGAACCGCTGGAAAAGTTGCTGCCCAGGCTCGGCCGCATGCCGCTGCCGCCGTACATCGAGCGTGACGACGGTGAGGGTTCTTCGATCGACGCCGACGACGAAATGCGCTACCAGACCGTATTCGCGCAAATGCCTGGCGCGGTCGCCGCGCCAACGGCCGGACTGCACTTCGATGCGCCACTGCTCGATGCGCTGCGCGCGAAAGGCGTCGATTTCGGCTACGTCACCCTGCACGTCGGCGCGGGCACGTTCCAGCCGGTACGTCGCGACAAGCTTGAAGACCATGTCATGCACCGCGAGTGGTTGAACGTTGGCGCCGAGCTGGTCGAGAAGATGCGGCGCACGCGCGCGCAGGGCGGGCGCGTGGTCGCGGTCGGCACCACTGTCGTGCGTGCGCTCGAATCGGCCAAGCATGAGGGCGTGGTCGAACCGTTCGCCGGCGAGACGCAGATCTTCATCTTCCCAGGCTATGCGATCACCAGCGTCGACGCGCTGATCACCAATTTCCATCTGCCCGAGTCGACCCTGCTCATGCTCGTCTCGGCCTATGCCGGGCGCGAGTTGATGCTCGCCGCCTATCGGCACGCGGTCGAGCGGCAGTACCGGTTCTTCTCCTACGGCGATGCGATGCTGATCTTTCCGTCGACCTGATCGGCCCCGCACCTCCGCGTGCAGTTCGGGGTGCGCTTGCGGGTCCCGAACCATGCGCCGGCAGCATCGCGGCGAGCCGATAACGCCGGTTGCAGCGAGCACGTATACTTCGCGCCTTGCCGGCATTTCAGGAACAGGGTATGCGTTTCGATCTACTCGGCGGCGATGGCGCCGCGCGGCGCGGCCGGCTGACTTTCGCGCGCGGCACGATCGAGACGCCGGCCTTCATGCCGGTGGGCACCTACGGCTCGGTCAAGGGGATGACGCCCCAGGCTATCCTCGACATCGGTGCGGAGATCATCCTCGGCAACACGTTCCACCTGTTCCTGCGCCCGGGCCTCGACGTGATCGGCGAATTCGGCGGGCTGCACAAGTTCATCGGCTGGAACAAGCCGGTCCTGACCGACTCGGGTGGCTTCCAGGTGTTCTCGCTGGCCGAGCGGCGCAAGATCAGCGAGGAGGGCGTGCGCTTCGCCTCGCCGGTCGACGGCTCACAGGTGTTCCTCTCGCCCGAGGAGTCGATGCGCATCCAGAAGACGCTCGATTCGGACATCGCGATGATCTTCGACGAGTGCACGCCGTATCCGGCGACGGAGAAGCAGGCGCGCGATTCGATGCAGCTGTCGTTGCGCTGGGCCGCGCGCTCGCGGCGCGCATTCGACGATCTGCGCAATCCGAACTCGCTGTTCGGCATCGTCCAGGGCGGCACCCATCCGGCGCTGCGCAGGATGTCTGCCGACGGCTTGCTGCAGATCGGTTTCGACGGCTATGCGGTCGGCGGCCTCGCGGTCGGCGAACCGGAGGACGAGCGCAACCGCACGCTCGAGGAAACGGTGCCGCTGCTGCCGGCCGACCGGCCGCGCTATCTCATGGGCGTGGGGCGGCCCGAGGACATCGTCGAGGCCGTCGCGCGGGGCATCGACATGTTCGATTGCGTGATGCCGACGCGCAACGCGCGCAATGCGCATATCTTCACGCGCACGGGCGTGCTGCGCATCCGCAACGCGCAGTTCGAGCGCGATACGCGGCCGCTGGACGAAGCCTGCACCTGCTACACCTGTGCCAGCGGGTTTTCGCGTGCCTACCTGCGTCATCTCGACAAATGCGGCGAGATGCTCGGGCCGATGCTGGCGACGATCCACAACCTGCATTACTACCAGGACCTGATGCGCGGTCTGCGCGAGGCGATCGCGGCGGGGAAACTGGCCGATTTCAGCGCCGGGTTTTATGAGTGCAGGCGCGGGTAGGGCGCATGTCGCTCAAGCCGGCGATGGCGCGGCGTCGCGCAGCGATCGCCGCCACGAAAACAACGCGCCGATGCACATCAGCAGAAACACCACGTAGAGCAGCGCGGTGAGGTAAAGTCCTTTGCTGACATAGAGCGGCACCGAGATCAGGTCGACGACGATCCACAGCCACCAGTTTTCGAGCGTCTTGCGGTTGAGCAGAACCTGCGCGATGACCGACAGCGTGGTGATGACCGCGTCGAGAAACGGCGCTGCGCCGCTGATCATGATCAACGCCTGTTGCAGCGACGGAACCACGACGACCATCGCCGCGCCCGCGACGAGCCAGCCGCGTGGCGACAGGCGCGAGACGGGGAGGGCATGGTGCTCGCCGTCGCCGCGCCACCAGCGCCACCAGCCGAGAAGGTTGAGCGAGAAAAACATCGCCTGCAGGACGGCATCGCCGTAGAGCCTCTTGTCGGCAAACAGCAGGCCGAACGTGACGGCGTTGACCAGCGCGAGCGGGAAGTTGAGCGCGTTCTGCCTCGCCGCTAGCCAGACGCAGCCAGCCCCGGCGGCGAAGCCGATCAGCTCGGCATTCGATACCGGCGTGGCCAGCGCGGTGAACGCAGTCGCGTCGAGGAATTCGCCGATCGCGTCGAGCATGCGCGTCTGCGACTACGGCCGGCGCGCCAACTCCGAATTGTCGCGCGTCACCGGCATCAGGTCCTTCTTCGACACGCCGAGCCAGTAGAGGATGGGGCTGGCGAAGAAGATCGAAGAAAGCGTGCCGACAAGGATGCCGATGACCATGGTCAGGGCGAAGCCATGTACGGCCGGCCCGCCGAACAGGTACAGCGCGATCATCGTGATCGCGGTGAACAGCGCGGTGATGATGGTGCGCGACAGGGTCGAGTTGATCGCCTTGTTGAGAATCTCGACCGGCTCCGCCTTGCGTGCGGAGCGGAACAGTTCGCGCACGCGGTCGAACACCACGACCTTGTCGTTGATCGAGTAGCCGACCACGGCAAGTACGGAGGCGAGCACGTTGACATCGAATTCCCGGTGGGTCAGCGCGTAGAAGCCGAGCACGATGATCGTGTCGTGGAATTCGCTGGCGATCGCGGCGATGGCGAAGCGCCACTCGAAGCGGATGCCGATGTAGATCATGATGCCGATGATGACGAAGATCACCGCGACGATGCCGTCGCTCTTGAGCTCCTCGCCGACCGAAGCGCTGACGAAGCTCGCGCTTTTCTTGCTGACGTCGGCATTCTTCGTCTTCAGCGCGGCGATGACGTTGTCGGCTACCTGGTTCATCTTCTTGAGGTCGTCGCCGGTTTCGCCCTTGGCGCCGCCGGATTCGCCGAGCTGCAGGCGGATGGCGACGTCGTTGGTGCCGACGAACGGCACCACCTGGGCATTGTGGAAGCCCGCCGCTTCGAGCGTGTCGCGGATCGCGTTGGCCTCGGGCGGCGCCTGGTATGTCGCTTCGACCAGCACGCCGCCGGTGAAGTCGAGCGCGTAGTTGAGGCCGCGCGTGACCAGTGCGCCGAGCGAGATGAGCAGGAGGGCGATCGAGACGCCGATGCTGATCGTGCGCAGGCGCAGGAAGTCGATCTTGCTGTCGTGGTTGAAGATTTCCATGTGCGTACCCCTAGACCGACAGCGCTTTCAGTTTGCGCCTGCCGTGGACGATGTTGACGATCGCATGGGTCACCGTGACCGAGGTGAACATCGAGGTCAGGATGCCGATCAGCAGGGTGACGCCGAAGCCCTTGATCGGACCGGAGCCGAAGAACAGCAGGGCGACCGCGGCGAGCAGGTGGGTGACGTTGGCGTCGAGAATCGTCGCCCAGGCCTTCTCGTAGCCGGCCTTGATCGCGGCGAGCGGGGTCGCGCCGTTGCGCTGTTCCTCGCGGATGCGTTCGCAGATGAGCACGTTGGCGTCGATCGCCATGCCGAGCGTGAGCACGATGCCGGCGATGCCGGGCATGGTCAGCGTGGCCTGGAACAACGACAGTACGGCGACGAGCAGGATCAGGTTGAGCACGAGCGCGGCGTCGGCGATCAGGCCGAACAGTTTGTAGTAGATCGCCGCCGCGATCAGCACGGCGATCAGGCCGAGCAGCACCGCCTTGAAACCCTTGTCGATGTTGTCCTGGCCGAGGCTGGCGCCGATCACGCGTTCCTCGACGATGTCGACCGGCGCGGCGAGCGAGCCGGCGCGCAGGAGCAGGGCCAGGTCGCTCGCTTCCTTCTGGCCGAGGCCGGTGGTCTGGAAGCGCGATCCGAACACGCCCTGGATCGTCGCCGCGTTGATGACTTCCTGCGTTTCCTTGAACGTGCGCACTTCCTTGCCATCGACGATCTGCGTCTGCGGCACGCGCTCGATGTAGACCACGCCCATGCGCTTGCCGACGGCCTGCTGGGTGAACTCCAGCATCTTCGCCCCGCCTTTCGCATTGAGCTGGATCGATACCGCCGGAGTACCGCTCTGCGGGTCGGGGATAGCGGTCGCGTTGACCAGTTCGTTGCCGCTGGCGATGACTTTCTTCGACAGGATGATCGGCTGGGGCTTGCCGTCCGGGCCGGGGCGCTGCATGTAGTAAAGGCGCGATTCGGGCGGCACGTTGCCGGTCTTGGCGATTTCGTAGGCACCGGGATTGCCGAGATTGGCGGCGCCGGTCGCGTTTTCGTCGACCGCGCGCCATTCCAGCGTGGCCTGCGCGCCGAGGATCTTCTTCGCCTCGGCCGTGTCGTGCACGCCGGCAAGCTCGACCACGATGCGGTTCGCGCCCTGCTGCTGGATGATCGGCTCGGACACGCCGAGCTGGTTGACGCGGTTGCGCAGCGTGGTCAGGTTGCTCGAGATCGTGTTGCGCGAGGCGGCGATCGCGGTCGATTCGCGCACCTTCGCGATGAGCGGGAAGCTGTCGGCCGTCGCCGTGCCGTCGCTGAGCTCCAGCGGCGGCTGGTCGCCGAGCTTCTCGGGCTGGTTGACCTGCTTGGTGATCACGTTGCCGGCGGCGCGGCGGTCTTCCTCGCTCCTGAACGTGGCGACGATGCCGTTCGCGCTCGAGTTGACGGTTTCGTAGCGGATCTTCGCGTCGCGCAGGGCACCGGCGATGTCGTCGCGGTAGCGCTGCTGCATCTTGTCGAGCGCCGCCTTCTGGTCGACTTCGAGCAGGAAGTGCACGCCGCCCTGCAGGTCGAGGCCGAGCGGCATCGCGTTTGCGCCGATCGCGCGCAGCCAGCCGGGCACGGTCGAAGCCATGTTCAGCGCGACGTTGTACTGGTCGCCGAGCGCCTTGCTGATCGCGGCCTGGGCCTTGTTCTGCGTGTCCGAATCGTTGAACTCGGCGAGCAGGTTGTCCTTGCCCAGTTCGAGACTCTTGAACGCGAGCTTGTCCTTCTCCAGCGCGCCCTGGACCTTGTCCTTGAGCGCCTGGTCGACCGTGCCGTTGCGGTTGGCCGAGATCTGCACCGCGGGCTGCGGCAGGAACATGTTGGGCAGGGCATAGATCGCGCCGAGGATCAGCACGACCGCGATCAGGGCATAACGCCATCTGGCAAAATCGTTCATCGATATCGCTCTTGCGCCGGATTCGGGGCGCAACGGTTGTTGTTCTGGTTCATCGCACGAGCCCGAAGCCCGGCGCGACTCTCGGGTTGGGTAACGGATGCGGCCGGGTCAGGACGATTTCAACGTGCCCTTGGGCAGCACCATCGACACGGCCTGCTTCTGCACCTTGATCGTCACGTTCGGCGCGATTTCGACGCCGAGGAAGGTCTCGCCGACATCGGTGACGCGGCCGGCGATGCCGCCGTTGGTCACGACTTCGTCGCCCCTGGCGAGGGCGTCGACCATCGTGCGCTGCTCCTTGGCACGCTTCATCTGCGGACGCAGCATGAAGAAGTACATCGCCACGAAGACCGCACCGAACATGATCAGGCTCGGCCACGGACTGGGCTGTCCCGCGGCGCCCGCGGCCTGCGCATAGGCGCTGGAAATGAAAAAATCCATCGTTTGACCCTTGTTGGAGGCCGCGCCGGACAAGCGGGCGGCCGAAGTTGGCCGCGAATTATGGCATGGCATGGCGGGATGTGCACCCCGCGCGGTCGCCGGCGGTTCGGGCCGCCGGCGTGCTGGCGGGTTGTTTTCCGCTACGGCATGGCCAGTTCGACGCGTTGCGTGGCCGCGGGCGAGGCTTCGCGGGACTGTTGCTGCATCGCCCACAACGCCGCGTAGCGCCCTCCCTGGGCGAGCAGATCGGCATGGGTCCCGCGCTCGACGATGCGACCGTGATCGAGGACGAGGATGTCGTCGGCGTCGACGATGGTGGACAGGCGATGCGCGATCACGAGCGTGGTGCGCTCGCGCGCGATCTCGGCAAGTTCGGCCTGGATGATTTTCTCGGTACGTGTGTCGAGTGCGCTGGTCGCTTCGTCGAAGACGAGGATGGTCGGGTTCTTGAGCAGGGTGCGCGCGATGGCGACGCGCTGTTTTTCGCCGCCGGAAAGTTTCAATCCCCTCTCGCCGACGCCGGTGTCGTAGCCTTGCGGCAGCGACGTGATGAAGTCGTGGACGTGCGCGGCGCGCGCGGCGGCGATCACGTCCTCGCGGCCCGCCTCGGGGCGGCCGTAGGCGATGTTGTAGTAGATCGAATCGTTGAACAATACGGTGTCCTGCGGCACGATGCCGATCGCGTTGCGCAGCGATTCCTGGGTTACGCCGCGGATGTCCTGGCCGTCGATGCGGATCGCACCGGCATCGACATCGTAGAAGCGGTAGAGCAGGCGCGACAGGGTCGACTTGCCCGCGCCCGTGG
Organism: Rudaea sp.; assembly: GCF_057139185.1. Taxonomy (NCBI): domain Bacteria; kingdom Pseudomonadati; phylum Pseudomonadota; class Gammaproteobacteria; order Lysobacterales; family Rhodanobacteraceae; genus Rudaea; species Rudaea sp. Next base: position 236,579 of record NZ_DBNHDN010000006.1, read on the forward strand.
TGCCGACGACGGCGACGGTCTTGCCTGCCGGAATCGAGAAATCCACGTCGTGCAGAATGCCGCGCTGCGCGTCGTAGCCGAAGTCGACCCTGTCGAAGTGCACTTCGCCGCCACGCAATACAAGCGGCTTCGCGTCCACCGGGTCGCGCACCTCCTGCGGTTCGGCGAGCAGGCCGAACATGCGCTCGATGTTGGTCAACGCCTGCTTGACCTCGCGGTAGACCATGCCAAGGTAGTTGAGCGGCATCGACAACTGGATCAGGAACGCGTTGACCATGACCAGATCGCCGATGTTCATCGTGCCGGCGACGACGCCGGCCGAGGCGCGCCACAGCAGCAGGGTCAAGCCGACCGCAACGATCGCGGTTTGACCGATGTTGAGCGCGGCCAGCGACTTCTGGCTCTTCACCGTCGCTTCCTCGAGGTTGCGCAGGCTCGCATCGAAGCGGCGCAGCTCGTGCTGCTCGTTGCCGAAATACTTGACCGTCTCGTAGTTGAGCAGCGCGTCGACGTTGCGCGCATTGGCCTCGGTGTCGGCCTCGTTCGCGGCGCGGTAGAAGCGCAGGCGCCACTCGGTCATCGAAAAGGTGAAGGCGATGTAGACGACCAGTGTCGCCAGCGTGATCGCGGTGAAGCTCCAGTCGTAGTTGAGCATCAGGATCGTGCAGATCACGCCGATCTCGAACAGCGTGGGCAGGATCGTGTAGATCGTCCAGTCGAGCAGGTCGGAGACCGAAGTCATGCCGCGCTCGACGTCGCGTGCGACGCCGCCGGTGCGGCGGTCGAGATGGAAGCGCAGGCTCAGCGCGTGCAGGTGCGCGAACACGCGCAGCGTGATCTCGCGCGAGGTGCGCGCGAGCACGCGCGCAAACACGATCGTGCGCAGTTCCTGGAAGAACGAGGTCGACAGGCGCAGCGCGCCGTACGCCATCAGCAGCAGCAACGGAATGACCAGCGGCAACGGCTTCACGTCGAGCCCGTCGACCAGGTGCTTGAGCACGACCGGTACGGCGATGTTGGCGAGCTTGCCGGCGATGAGGAAGGCGAGCGCGGCGAACACGCGACCGCGGTAGTGCCAAACGGTCGGCATCAGGCGGCGGAAGGCGCCGACGAGCGTGGCGCGCGGAGTGTCTTTGGTCGATGGCATCGCGGTCCGATGTGGAGGCGGTCGGCGGTTTTTTCCAGCCGTGACCACATATGTCGCCGGTCGTCGGCCTCGCGTCAGTTTAACGCCGCGCGGAGTATGATTTTGGACCTTGTCGAAAAGGGAGAGTGCGATGCGCAAGTCGATCTTGTTGGCAATGCTGGTGTCGCTGGCGGCGGGTTCGGCGTTCGCCCAGGACGCGGCCGGGCCGGCCGGGGTGGAGCAGAAGAAGGCGCCGGCCGCTGCATCGGTGTTCATCGTCTCGCCGAAGGACGGCGAAACGGTGCGACAGGAATTCAAGGTCGAGTTCGGCGCCAAGGGTATCGCGGTACGGCCGGCCGGCGATCCCACACCGGGCACGGGACACCATCATCTGTTGATCGACGTGGCCGAATTGCCACCGCGCGATCTGCCGATCCCGAACGATGCAACACACAGGCACTATGGCAAAGGCCAGACCGAGGACACGATCAAGCTGACGCCGGGCGACCACACCCTGCAGCTCGAATTCGCCGACCTCGCGCACGTACCGTTCGATCCGCCGATCGTGTCGAAGAAGATCACCGTGCATGTCAAATGACTGCGCCGTGCCGTTGAAGCCCCTCTCCCTCGACGGGAGAGGGCTTGGGGAGAGGTGAAGCTGAGCTAAGCTGTCTTCTGCGCCTCGAGCCCCAATTCGTCCGCCATCGCCTGGCGCAGGACGAACTTCTGGATCTTGCCCGTTACCGTCATCGGGAAGCTGGCGACGAAACGCACGTACTGCGGCACTTTGTAGTGCGCGATTTCGCCCTTGCAGAATTCCTTGAGCTCGGCCTCGTCGGCATGGGCGCCGGGCTTGAGGATCACGCAGGCGCAGAGTACCTCGCCGAATTTCGCATCGGGCACACCGACGCACTGCACGTCCTGCACTTTGGGATGGCGATAGAGGAATTCCTCGACTTCGCGCGGGTAAACGTTCTCGCCGCCACGAATGATCATGTCCTTGGAGCGGCCGACGATGTTGCAATAGCCTTCGGTGTCGATCGTGGCGAGGTCGCCCGTATGCATCCAGCCGGCGCGGTCGAGCACTTCGGCGGTCTTCGCCTCGTCGCCCCAGTAGCCGAGCATGACCGAGTAGCCGCGCGTGCACAGCTCGCCCGGTTCGCCGCGCGGCACGACGCGGCCGTTTGCGTCGACGATCTTCACTTCGATATGCGGATGAATACGTCCCACCGTCGACACGCGCCGCTCGACCGGATCGTTGGTCGAACTCTGGAAACTGACCGGCGAGGTCTCGGTCATGCCGTAGGCGATCGTCACTTCCTGCATGTGCATGCGCTCGATCACCTGGCGCATGACTTGGATCGGACAGGGCGATCCGGCCATGATGCCGGTGCGCAGGCTCGACAGGTCGTACTTGGCGAAATCCGGATGGGCGAGTTCGGCAATGAACATTGTCGGCACGCCGTACAGCGCGACGCAGCGCTCGGCCTGCACGGTCTCGAGCACGGCACCCGGATCGAAGGCATCGTCCGGGTAGACCATTGTCGCGCCGTGGGTGACACAGCCGAGATTGCCAATCACCATGCCGAAGCAGTGGTAGAGCGGCACCGGAATGCACAGGCGCTCGCCCGGCGCGAGCTTGATCGTCTCGGCGGTGAAATAGCCGTTGTTGAGGATGTTGTGGTGGGTCAGCGTTGCGCCCTTGGGCAGGCCGGTCGTGCCCGAGGTGAACTGGATGTTGATCGGATCGTCGAACTGCAGGCGAGCGCCGATTGCCGCGAGCTGCTTCTTCTCCACTGCGCTCGCATCGGCGAGCAGTGATTCGAAGTTGTGCATTCCGGAGGAGGACTCCGCGCCGAGGCGGATCACGTGACGCAACCCCGGCAGTTTCGCCGCGGAGAGTTTGCCCGGTGCGCAGCGCGCGAGTTCCGGCGCGATGTCGCCGAGGATTCCCAGATAGTTGCTGGTCTTGAAGCTCGGTGCGAGCACGAGTGCCTTGCAGCCGACCTTGTCGAGCGCGTACTCGAGCTCGCTGCGTCGATACGCCGGATTGATGTTGACCAGGATCAACCCGGCCTTGGCCGTGGCGAACTGGGTCAGCGCCCATTCCGCGCAGTTCGGCGCCCAGATGCCGATGCGGTCGCCGGGTTCGAGGCCGAGCCGCAGCAGGCCGGCGGCGACGCGGTCGACCCGATCGGCGAGTTCGGCGTAGGTCCAGCGCAGGTTCTGATGGCGCGAGATCAGCGCGTCGCGCGCCGCGTGTTCGCGCGCGATGCGATCGAAGCAGGCGCCGATCGTCTCGCCGATCAGCGGGACCGTCGAAGTGCCGCTCACATAGCTTGGTACCTGCTGCATGGCCCTCGTTCCTGCCTCGCCATTCGCCAACTATGGCAACGGCGCCGGCAGCCGTCCATCGCCCTTTGCTACGCCTGGCTCGCGCCGCCGGTCAGCGCGACAGATCGATCGAATACACCGCCGAGCCGTCGCCGTTGTCCTTGAACAGCGCAACGTTGGCGAGCCCCGCGGCGCGCGCGATGCCGAGTTTGCCGGCAGCCGAGGTGAACACGACGGGACCCGCCGTCTTCACCTTGGCGAAATGCCAGTTGCGCTGGTCGCCGAATTTCCTGCGCGTGATCTCGCGCTGCTCGCGTACGAAACCGATCAGCGCGTCGCGGTTGGTGTCGGGTGCGGAGAAGACGATGTTGCTGCCGTCGAGGCCGGGAAAGCCGCCACCGCCGCTGGCGCGGTAGTTGTTGGTGACGACGATGAAATCCTGATCGTCATGCACCGGCTTGCCGCGATACCGCAGGTCGGCGATGCGCTGGCCGGCGGCGCGCGTCACATCGATCGTCCAGGTGAGGTCGCCCTGCAGCACGTCGAAGTTGTAGGTCGGAAATTTGGTGTTGACCAGTTCCTGCGCCTCGTGCCTCGAAGGGTCGATGCGATGGAACCAGCCTGCGGATTTTTCCAGCCACGCCTTCACGCCGGCGCCGTTCACCTTCACCGCGGTCAGGGTGTTCGGGTAGAGATAAAGGTCCGCTGCGTTGTTGATCGCGAGCGTGCCCGCCGGCACGTCGGTGTAGTCGTTCGGGCCGCCGAAACCGGCCTTGAACGGCGAGGCGGCGCCGAGCACGGGCAACGCGGCGTATTGCGGAAGGTTCTGCTTGATGTACGTCTGCGCGTAGTTGCGTTCGGCCGCGTTGACCAAGGCCAGTGCCGAAGTGTCGCCGGCAGCGACGAAGTAGGTACTGAGGTCGTAGTCGCTGCGGCCGATCGGCGTCTTCACGTAGGCGATTGCGCCTTCGTGTTCGTCCTTGACCAATTGTTCGATGTGTTCGTCGCCGGCGACGAAGCCGTCCGCGCTCTTGACCGAACGCACTTCGGATTTGCTCGCCGCGCGATCGACCTGCCAGCGTCCGTCCTTCCATGCCAACGCCAGCTCGATGACGCCAAGGCTCCTGCCGAAATAATTGCCCATCGCCGCGGGCACGCCGCGCACGAAGCCGCGCACGTTGTCCACTTCGGGCATGTTCGCGTAGTGCGATTTCGGATTTTGCGGATTGGGGAAGATATCGTGCGAATGGCCGAGCAGGAGCACGTCGATCCCGGCCACGCCTGCGAGGTGCCAGCCGACGTTCTCCAGCCGGTCGGTGTAGGGCGCGGGATTGAGTCCGCAGTGGCAGATGGCGACGACGATGTCGGCGCCGGCAGCCTTCACTTCGGGCAGATATTTCTGTGCGGCCTCGACCGGACCCATCACCGTGACCTTGCCATCGAGGTTGCGCTTGTCCCAGTCGAGAATCCACGTTGGCGTGAAGCCGAGTACGCCGATCCTGATCGGCGTCTGAATGGTCTTGCCGTCGGCGGCCTGTGTCCTGATCGTGCGCGTCAGCAGTTTCCACGGCGCATACAGCGGCTTGCCGTCCTTCGCGCTGAACACGTTCGACAGCACGAGCGGAAAGTTCGGCCCCTTGCAGTGTTCGACCGGCACGCCGCTCACGTCAAACGCGGTGCCGGTGGCCTGGCTGAGGAACGACAGGCCGTAGTTGAATTCGTGGTTGCCGATCGTGCCGGCGTCGTAGCCGAGCGTATCCATTGCCTTGTACACGGCCAGTTCCTGCCCGCAGGCGATCGGTTTGACCTGTGCCTCGTAGTCGGCGAGCACGGTGCCCTGGATCGTGTCGCCCGCGTCGAACAGCAGCGTGTTCGGAAATTCCTTTCGCGCCGCATGCACCAGCGTGGCCGCACGCTCGAGGCCGATGCTTTTGTCCTCGGCGAGCTTGTAGTAGTCGTAGCTCATCACGTTGGAGTGGATGTCGGTGGTTTCGAGTATGGCGAGCTGCGCGCGTGCGCCGGCAGCCGGTTGCGTGGGTGTCTTCGCCATTTGTCCGGGAGCGGCGCAGCCGGCGAGGAACGCCGCGGCAGCGGCTGCGAGTAACCATTGTTTCATCGTGACGATCCGTGGCCGAAAAGCGCAGTTTAGCGCGCCTTCTGTTACTCTTTGCGACCATTGTTCCGCGTAAGTTTTCGTAATGACCGTCCGCACGCGTTTCGCTCCCAGTCCCACCGGCTATCTGCACATCGGCGGCGCGCGCACCGCGCTGTACTGCTGGCTGGAGGCGCGGCATCGCGGCGGCGAATTCATCCTGCGCATCGAGGACACGGACCGCGAGCGTTCGACCGATGCGGCCGTGCAGGCGATCCTCGACGGCATGCGCTGGCTCGACCTCAGCGCCGACGAAGGCCCGTACTACCAGACGCTGCGCATGGAGCGCTATCGGCATGTCGCCGAGCAACTGATCCAGGCCGGCAAGGCCTATTACGCCTACGAGACCCGCGACGAGCTCGAAGCGATGCGCAATGCCGCGATGGCGAAGAACGAGAAGCCGCGCTACAACGGCTACTACCGCGAGCGCAACGAGGCCTATCGCGACGATCCGAACCGCGTCATCCGCTTCAGGAACCCGCAGGGCGGCAGTGTCGTGTTCGACGACAAGGTCAAGGGCCGCGTCGAGTGGAGCAACGACGAGCTCGATGATCTCGTCATCTTCCGCTCGGACGGATTCCCGACCTACAACTTCGCCGTCGTCGTCGACGACATCGACATGGGCATCACCGACGTGATCCGCGGCGACGATCATGTCAACAACACGCCGCGCCAGATCAACATCTATCACGCGCTCGGCGCAAAGGCGCCCGCGTTCGCGCACCTGCCGATGATCCTCGGTGCGGACGGGCAGAAGCTGTCGAAACGCCACGGCGCGGTTGGCGTGATGCAGTATCGCGACGACGGTTTCCTGCCGCACGCGCTGCTCAATTACCTCGTGCGCCTGGGTTGGTCGCACGGCGACCAGGAGATCTTCTCGCGCCAGCAGATGATCGACCTGTTCGACGTCGGCGACGTGAACAAGGCCGCGGCGCGCTTCGATGTCGACAAGCTCAAGTGGCTCAATCAGCAGTACATCAAGAATGATGATCCGCTGGAACTTGCCTCGGAATTCGAATGGCACCTGCGCAAGCAGGGCCTCGATCCCGCGCATGGCCCCGCGCCGGTCGACGTGATTGTCGCGCTGCGCGAGCGCGCGCAGACGCTGCGCGAGATGGCCGAGAAGGCGAGCATCTGGTACGGCCCGATCGTGTCGTGGGACGACGCGGCAGTGGCCAAGCACCTGAAGGCCGCGACCGCGCTGCCCGCGCTGCAGGCCGTGCATGCGCAGCTCGCGGGCGTTGCCGACTGGAACGTCGAGAACGTGCACAAGGCGATCCAGGACGCTGCCGTCGCGATCGGCGAGGGCATGGGCAAGGTTGCGCAGCCGCTGCGCGTGGCGATGACCGGCACCCAGGTGTCGCCGTCGATCGACCACACCGTTTATCTCGTCGGCCGCGAGCGCGCGCTCAAGCGCATCGACGACGCGATCGCGCGCGCGGGCGGCTGAGTCCGGCGATGGCGTGCCGTTGAACTGCGACGTCGCCACGCTGCTGCACGCGCTGCAGTCGGACGATCCCGACGCGCAGATGCAGGTGCTCGATGCCTGTTTCGCCACGCTCACCGATCCGACCCTGTGGTACTGGCTGATCGGCTTCACCGTGGTCAGCGCACTGGTCGGCGCGTTGATCGGCAAGTACAAGCAGGCGGTCGTGCGCGACACCTTGCTCGGCCTCGCGCTCGGGCCGATCGGCTGGGGCATTTCGCTGCTGCTGCCGAAAGCCGTGCGCAAACCGCGGTGCCGCACCTGCGGCAAGCCGGTCGATGCGGGCGACAGGCATTGCCGCCATTGCGGCGCCGCGCTCTGATTTCCCGAGGCGTGGACAACGGACCGCAAACGTGTGTTTGTCCGGCGTGACCGCTTTTCCGCCACCGTGTCGGTAGCCCGCAGGCGTTGCCCGGGGCATCTTGTCGTGGCGCACGGCAGCCCCATTTTTCGTGGATGCTATGATGCCCGCACCACGATCCATGCCGCCGATGTCCGCCAAGCCCGCCAGTTCGCACCACCATCGCCACGACGCCCACGCCTTCGTGCGCGAGGTGACGGCCGCGTGCGAGATGCGCGGCCTGCGCCTGACCGAGATCCGCCAGCAGGTGCTCGATCTGATTGCCAGTTCGGAGAAGCCGGTCAAGGCGTACGATCTGCTCGACCGGCTCAAGGACGATCGCAGCAATGCCGCGCCGCCAACCGTCTACCGCGCGCTCGACTTCCTCATCGAAAACGGCTTCATCCACAAGCTGCAATCGATCAACGCCTACGTGAGCTGCCATCACCCCAGCGTGGTCCATCACGTGCCGTTCCTGATCTGCGACCAGTGCGAATCGGCCACCGAGATCTGCGACGAGCGCGTCGCCAAGCTGCTGACCGAACAGGCCAAGGCACTCGGCTTCCGCGCGCGTGCGCAAACGCTTGAGGTGCACGGTGTGTGCAAACGTTGCGCGGGAGCCCAGTAAACGGGGCGTTTTCGACGCTTTGATTCTCCCGCGCCTAGAGCAGTTTCGTCGGTAGTGCTTGCACCGTCATTCGGGGCCCTGCGAAGCATGGGGCCCGGAATCCGTTCTTGCACCGTCACCGCGAAGATCAAGGGCGGGATGACCAGTCATTCGGCTTTGAAAGCCCCGCCTTCGCGGGAATGGCGAGGCGGTAAATACTTGAATCGTAAGCACCCTAGAACGACTTGCTCAAACCGAGATAGGCGCCCGCACGCGGGCCATATTGCGGCGCGCCAACGCCGATGCCGGAACCGTCGCGCAACTGGTAAACCTTGTCGGTCGCATTGATGACGGCAAGGCGCACGTTGGTGTTGCCGATGGCGGGCAGGTCGAAATCACGCGCCGCCGACAGGTTGATCTGCCAGTATCTCGGCAGGTGCGCGCTGTTGGCGAAGTCGCGGCGCAGGCCCGAGCCGTAAAGGAAATCGGCGCTCAGCTTCAATCCGTCCCAGTCGTAGCTGATGCCGCCGGAGCCGGTCAGACGCTGGTCGTGGTCGAGGTGCACCCAGTGCGTGGCGATGTAGTCGAGTTCGTCCTGGTCGAAGTTGTACTGGCCGGTGACGACCTTGCGGCCCATCGCGCGGTTCGAGGACAGGTTGAAGTAGCCGCTCAGGTTGCCGTTGGTGTAGTTGGCAGTGAATTCCACGCCGCGGATGCGACCGCGGTCGTAGTTGAATGGCGAGAAGATCAACGCGGCGCCGAACTGGCCTTCGTCGAGCAGGTTGCGCACCTTGCGGTAGTAGGCGTCGAGGCCGAGCGTCCAATGCGCGTCGAACTTGTGGTTGAGGCCGACATCGAAATAGTGCGAGCGTTCCGAGCGCGTCTCGGCGTTGACGTCGGTCGGAAGCTGGTTGGTCGTGCCCTGGAACAGGGCGATGTCGGTCGGCGAGATCAGCTCGGTCGGCGGCGGCGTGAAGTAGCGCGCGTAGCCTGCATGGAGCGCGGTGGCGTCGCTGAACTGGTAGACGAAACCGATGCGCGGGCTGATCTGGCCCTCGCTGACGTAGGCGTCGACCTTGTCGGCGCGCAGGCCGTAGTTGAGCGTGAGCCCGTCGCCGATGCCCCACTCGTCCTGCAGGTACAGGCCACAGGTCTTTGCGTTGATGTGCTGCGAGTTGTCGACGATCGTGATCGGCACGTCGTTGGTCTGGTTGCCGACGGCGTCGGCGGGGAATACGAGTGAGGTCGAATCGCTGACCGGGCGCTCGCTGCTCGCGTGGAGGCCGTAGCGCAGCGTGTGTGTGCTGTCGGCGAAGGGCACGGAAAAGTCCGCTTGCAGCGTGCTCGCGCGGTTGGCGCGGTGAATCGTGCCGGCGACGCCGTTGAAGACGAGGTCGCCGACCGGATCAGGATGATAGTCGACGCCGGTGTAGCGCTGGCCGAGCGAAACCTGGTAGTCGGTGGCGCCGAAATGTCCCTGCAACGAGACGACGCCGAAACGCGTGTGCTCGCGCTGACGCTCGTCGAGCCGCGCCGAATCGAAGGTGTCCACGCCGGCCAGGGCGAATGACGGCTGCTGATCCGGGTTGTTGGGGATCTGGAAGCGGTTGTTGGTGACGCCGGCCATGAACGAGAGGCGCATGTCGTCGCTGAGCAGATAGGAAAAATAGCCGAAGCCCTTTGCCTGATGGGTGCGGTCGTGGATCGCGTTGTACGCCGGCGTCGGGTTCTCGATGCCGACGTCGTTCTGCGCGTACTCGAACGTGGTGAAATAGCTCCAACGGTCGCCGCTGCCATGCAATGAGATCTCGGTCTGCAAAGCGCCGAACGAGCCGGTGAGCAGGCTGATCTTGCCGCCGGAATTCTTGTCGTCCTCGCCGTCACCGCCGGTGCCGTGGTGGCGGTGCGCGCCGCTTTCGGTCGTGATTTCGACCACGCCCGCAGTGCGGTAGCCGTACTGTGCCGGCAGCGCGCCGGTCAGCAACTGCACGCGCTCGATGATGTCCGGGTCGAGCGTCTGGCCGAAGCCTTCGATGCTCTCGGGAACGATCACGCCGTTGATGCGGTACTGCACGTCGCCGTGATCGCCGCGGATGTGCAACTGGCCGTACGAGTCCTGCACTACGCCGGGCGCCTGCAGCAGGATCTGGTTGAGCGGCGTCGCATCGCCGAGCGGCAGGCGTTCGATCGCCTCGGAGTCGATCACGTATTGGCTCGCGCCGACGCTGGGCGACAACTGGTTACGCGCACGGTCGAGCTTGGCGTTGACCTCAACCGCCTGCAGCGTGGTCGCCTTGTCGGCGGGGTCGGCTGCGGCATCCGGCACGGCAGCGGGTGTGTCGGCGGCGCGGGCGAACGGTACGGCCGGCAGGGTGAGGATGATGGCGAGTGCGAGCAACTTCTTCGTCATTGCGTGGGGCGTCCTGCGAGATTGTCTTTGTTATGATATAATATAACATTATTTCGCCCCGGCATCGTGACGGAAGTCATGCAAGGGCTGTCGGAACTGCAAACAGCACCCCGTCGTGTCGCGGGATTCACCAGAACCCGACGTTATGTTATAACTTAGCCATGGCCAGCTCTTCCGCCCCGCAACTGGGCAGCGCCGCCGCCCACGATGCGCTCGCCCATGTCGCCGACCGCATCGGCGCGACCGCATCGTTCCTGTGCGCGCTGCATTGCGCGGTGCTGCCGTTCGTGCTGACCGTGCTGCCGGCGCTGGGCCTCGGCTTCCTCGGCGATCACCGTTTCGAGCGCATCTTCATCGCCTGTGCGAGCCTGCTCGCGCTCGCCTCCCTGGTCCGCGGTTGGCGCCGGCATCGCGTCACCAGCGCGTTGTACCTCGCCGCCGCGGGCCTGGCCCTGCTCTGGATCGGTGCCTGGGTATTCGACGCGGAATCGTCCATAGTCACCCATGCCATGCTGGTCACTCTCGGCGGTTGCTGCGTAGCGCTGGCACACATCGTCAACCTGCGCCTGACCCATCTGTTCGGCAGCTGCTGCCCGCCCGGCGGCGCGGCGTAGCGGCGTTGTCGTTCGCGCCCGCGTGTTGTCCGCAATAACGAGACTCGCTGCGTGAATGCGATTGTGTAACGCCTTGCCGGCCGCCTAACATCCGCGCACCTCCGCCGCCATCCGCGCAACAGCGAAGCATGACCGCCCCCGAGCATCACCACGACCACGACCACGCCGGAGCGGGCGAGCGCCGCCTGCTGTGGGCGTTCGTGCTGACTTCGATCACGCTCGTCGTCGAAGCCGCGGGCGGCTGGATTTCGGGTTCGCTCGCCCTGCTCGCCGACGCCGGCCACATGTTCGTCGACGCGTTCGCGCTGCTGCTCGCCTTCCTCGGGGCCTATTTCGCACGCCGGCCGGCCGATGACCGACGCAGCTTCGGCTATGCGCGGCTGGAGGTGCTGGTCGGCTACACCAATGCGCTGTTCCAGTTCGCGCTGGTGGCGTGGATCGTGGTCGAGGCGATCTGGCGTTTTGCCCGGCCGGAGCCGATTCTTTCCGGCACGATGCTGATCATCGCCGTGATCGGCCTCGTGGTGAACCTGTTCGTGTTGCAAGTGCTCGGTGGCCACGACCACGACGATCTCAACGCTGCTGGCGCGCGCCTGCACGTGCTCGGCGACCTGCTCGGGTCGCTCGGCGCGGTCGCCGCGGCATTGTTGATCCGCTGGCAAGGCTGGCTGTGGGCCGACCCGGCATTCTCGATCTTCGTCTCGCTGCTGATTGCCGGCAGCGCCTGGAGATTGCTCAAGCGCTCGGCGCACATCCTGCTAGAGGGCACGCCCGAGGGCGTCGACACGGCCCAGGTCGCGGTTGCGGCGAAGCAGGGCGAGGGCATCGTCGACGTGCATCATGTGCATGTCTGGCAACTGGCCGGCGGCCGCCGTCTGGCGACGCTGCACGCGCGCCTGCGCGAGGATGCGGATGCGCATGCGGCGCTGGCCCAGGTGCAGGCGATCCTGCGCGAGAAATTCCAGATCGCGCACGCGACCGTGCAGATCGAGCGGCGCGACTGCGCGCACGAGGACTGCGGGCCTGGCGCGCACGAACATCACCACGGGCACGCACACTGAGCGCGGTTGTGGCGCGGAGCAGGGCGGACAAGGCAGATGCCGGAACCCCCACTCTCATCCGCGCAAAATGTCGTTCTTTTCCAGCCACGTCTGTGCGCGATCACGGCCGAGGTCGCGCAGGTCGCGCAGGAAATCCATGCGCGCAGTGAGTCGCGTTTTCGCGCTGTAGCCATCCAGCGATTCGCCGGGTTCGAGGATCTGGATGTCGATCTTCTTCAGACGCCGGCCCAGCGGTGTCAGCGGGAAATTCCTCGCCAGCATGTCCTGTGCCGTCTGCAGCGTTTCGAGTTCGCGGATGAACGTGGTCGAGAACGACAGTTCGGTGATGCGTTCACCGATCTCGCGCGCAGTTGCCGGCGGTTGCGCGCGCTCGATCGGCTGCACCAGCACGCAGGCGATGGTCTCGGCGGTACAGCGGTAGACGAGAGGCTCGATCGCGGGGTTGCCCGCATAGCCGCCATCCCAATAGGTTTCGCCGTCGATCTCGACCGGTGCGAACAGTTGCGGCAGGCAGGTGCTCGCGATCAGCGCGTCGAGGCTCAGGCTGGCGTTGTCGAACAGCATCAGGCGCCCGTCGCGCACGCGCGTCGCCGCGATGAACAGCTTGAACGGCGACTCCTTGCCGATCCGCTCGAAGTCGAACAACGAAGCCGCGATGGTCCTAACCGGATTGATGCCGAGCGGGTTCATTTCCTGCGGGGTGAAGTAGCGCGTCAGCCCGAGCAGGATGCGCTCGGTCGCCGCGCCCGCGGGCGAAGCGAACGCCCAGCGCATCAGGCTCGTCTGCGCGCCCACGGATTCCCATAGTCGAGCCAGCATCGCGCGCGCGCCGTCGCGCTTGCCGTCGAGCCAGCCCTGGGCCAGCGCGCAGGCGTTCATCGCACCGCTCGAGGTCGCGCTGACGCCGTCGAAATCGAGTGAACCGTGCTCGAGCAGGCGGTCGAGGACGCCCCAGGTGAATGCGCCGTGCGCGCCGCCACCTTGCAGGGCGAGGCTGATCGTCGCATCGCGGGAGCCGGCGGCCATGCGGGAATCATAGCGGGAGTCTCCCGCGCGTGGCGAATTCCCACGCGGCGCGCGCGCTGTTAAGCTACGCGGCAAATTGATCCTCGCCGATCAAATACCGCACGCTCGTGTGCAGACTTTTCAATTTTTCCTTCAGGAGTGAGACAAAAATGGGCAGAGGCGACCGCAAGACCAAGAAAGGCAAGATCGCGATCCGCAGCTACGGCAAGGCGCGTCCGCACGTGGCGAAGAAGGCCGCGGGCACGAAGACCGTCGCCGCGAAGCCGGCGGCGAAGAAGGCTGCGCCGGCCAAGAAGGCCGCACCGGCGAAGAAGCCCGCCGCCTGATCGCGCACCGCCGCGCACGAAAAACCCCGCTGCGAGCGGGGTTTTTTTTTCGTCGTTCGCGGCTGCCGGCCGACGGGCGATCCCGGCGCGACGTCGGCAATCACCCGCACAGAACTTTTCGTCGCGGATTCATGCGCTGACAGCTTGCCTGCCGCCGACGACGACACGGCGTACCAACGTGCCACCGATCCAGTAGCACAGCTCGGCCGGGTGGCCGGCGTCCCAGACGACGAAATCCGCGCGCTGCCCGGGCGCCAGTACGCCGCGGTCGGTCAGGCCCAGTGCGCGCGCGGCGTGCGCGGTCGCGCCACGCAACGCTTCCTCGGGAGTCATGCGGAACAGGGTGCAGGCCATGTTCATCGCGTGGCGCAGCGAGAGCAGCGGCGAGGTGCCCGGGTTGAGATCGCTGGCCACGGCGAGCGCCACGCCGTGACGGCGAAACGCCTCGATCGGCGGTAGTGTATTTTCACGCAAAGTATAAAATGCACCGGGCAGCATCACCGCGACGCTGCCGGCCGCGGCCATCGCCGCGATGCCGGCCGCGTTCGCGTATTCGAGATGGTCGGCCGAGAGTGCGCCGAATTCCGCGGCGAGTGCGGCACCGCCCGAATCGGACAACTGATCGGCGTGCAGTTTGACCGGCAGGCCGTGCGCACGCGCGGTCTCGAATACACGCTGGACTTCGGACGGCGTGAACGCGATGTTCTCGCAGAATGCATCGACCGCGTCGGCGAGACCCGTCTGCGCGATCTGCGGCAGCATGTGGATGCAGGCCTCGTCGACGTAGTCGGCCTGGCGCCCGGCGAACTCGGGCGGCAGCGCGTGTGCGCCGAGGAACGTCGTGCGCACGCCGATGCCGAGCGTCTCGCCGATGCGCCGCGCGACGCGCAGCATCTTCGCTTCGCTGGCGAAGTCGAGGCCGTAGCCGGACTTGATTTCGAGCGTGGTCACGCCGTCGGCGAGCAGCATTCGCGCGCGAGGCAGCGACTGCGCGAGCAGTTCGTCTTCGCGTGCGGCGCGCGTCTTCGCCACGGTCGAGAGGATGCCGCCGCCGGCCTTGGCGATCTCGGCGTAACTCGCACCGTTGAGGCGCAGGTCGAACTCCGCGGCGCGATCGCCGGCGAAGACGAGATGGGTATGGCAATCGATCAAGCCTGGCGTGACCAGCGCGCCGTGTGCCGAGTCCACCGTGCGCGCGAGCGCAGCGGGCCTGCCGGGCAACGCGGACATCGGCGCGGCGAAAACGATGCGGCCGTCGTTCCAGCCGAGCGCCGCGGCATCGACCAGGCCGAATGCGGTGCCGTTCGCCGCCATCGTCGCGAGGCGGCAGTCGAGCAGCAAGCCATCCCAGAGCAGGCTCATTTTGGCGCGCTCGTCGCCGGGGCGGTGGCCGGCATCGGGTCGGGCGCGTGCACGGGCACGCCGTCGGCGGCCTGCTGCCGCTCGTGTTCGTCGATCAGGCGCTGCGCGAACGCACGATACACCGGCACCGGCGCGATCAGTGCGGCGATTGCTCGCGCGAGCAGACACACGGCGAGGATCGGTATCACCATGCTCTGGTTGGCAGTCAGTTCGAGCGTGATCACGGCCGAGGTCAACGGCGCCTGGGTCACGCCGGAGAGAAACGCGCCCATGCCGACCAGCACGATCGCCGCCTTGTCGGCCTGCGGCAGCAAGCTCGACACCGCATTGCCCATGCCCGCGCCGACCGCCAGCGCCGGCGAGAAGATGCCGCCGGGGATGCCGGCCCAGTACGAGAGGACGTTGGCGGCGAGTTTGAGCCAGCCGAACACGAACGCGGCACCGTGCGTGGACTGGACGAGATCGCGCGCCTCGGCGTAGCCGGTGCCGTAAATGCCGCTGCCGAAATGCGCACTGACGACGCCGAGCACGGCCAGCGCCAGACCGCAGCCGGCGGCGAAGCCGACCGGCCAGCGCGCGCGCATCGCGGCAACGCGGGTGAGCGGATTGCGGCTGGCCGGATCGGGCTCCTGCAGCAGGATGGTGCGCGCGAACAGCGCGCCGCCGAGGCCGCCGCAAAGTCCGCAGAGCGCGACCGCGAACCAGCTTTGCCCGAGCGGCATCTCGGCGGCGACGCGGCCGAAATAGGCATAGTTGCCGAGCACGCCGAGCGAGACGATGCCGGCGAAGATCACCGCAGTCAGAATGATGCCGCTGAAGCGGTGTTCGAACGTGCCGGCCAGTTCCTCGATCGCGAACACGACGCCGGCGAGCGGGGTGTTGAACGCGGCCGCGATGCCGGCGCCGCCGCCGGCGAGGATGAAGCGCGACAGTGCCTTGGGATCGGCGAAGCCGAGCCGCTTGCCGATCGAATACATGATGCCTGCGCCGACGTGCACGGTCGGGCCCTCGCGGCCGATCGACGCGCCCATGGCGAGGCCGAACAGGGTGAGAGCCATTTTCGCCAGCACGACGGGCAGCGAGAGCAGGCGATCGCGGAAGGCCGCCTCGGGCACGTCGAGCGCGGCGATCACCTGCGGAATGCCGCTGCCACGCGTGGCCTTGAGCGGCCCCGAAGTCAGCCAGGCAAGCAAGGCGAACGCCGCCGGCATGATCGCGAGCGGCAACCACGCCGAGATCGCGAGGATCGCGCGAAAGCCGACAAAGGCGTAGTCGCTCGCGCGCGCGAAGGCGATCGCGGCGAGGCCGACCAGGACGCCGCCGCCCCACAACGCAAACCGCCGCTTCCACTGCGCGGGGGCGAACAGTTCGTCGTCGAGACGGCTGCGCAGGTGCGTGCGCGCGGGGTGGTCGTCGGGAGCGGACATGCGGCGATTATCGCAGAGCGCGGGTGGTCGCTGCGACAGCGGCGCGCGCGATCGCCCGTTCGCCGATCATGAAAGCAGGCTCTGCCCGCTTGCCGCATTTGCGCACGCGGCTGGCATACTGTTCTCCGACACGAGGAAATCGCAGGCATGAAAAACTATTTCGCCGAATCGTTGTGGAGTCCGCAGGGGTGGACGCGTGGCGCACGCCTCGCGGTCGCCGCGGGCCGCATCGCCGCTGCCGCGGACGGCCATGGCGAGCGGCTCGGCCGCTGCGTGCTGCCGGGCATGCCGAATCTGCATTCGCACGCGTTCCAGCGCGCGATGGCGGGATTGGCGGAAAAGCAGACCAACTCGTCGGACTCGTTCTGGACCTGGCGCGAGACGATGTACGCATTCGCCGGCCGCATCGGCCCGGAAGATTTGCAGGCGATCGCGGCGCAGCTCTACGTCGAGATGCTCGAGGCCGGCTACACCCAGGTCTGCGAATTCCACTACCTGCACCACCAGCCGGACGGCAAGCGGTATGCCGATCCTGCGGCGATGTCGCTGGCATTGATCGAGGCCGCGCGCGAGGCCGGCATCGGCCTGACCCTGCTGCCGACGCTGTACATGACCGGCGGCTTCGACGGCCGCCCGCTGTCCGAGCGCCAGCGCCGCTTCGGCTTCGACGTCGACGGCTACCTGTCGTTGTTGCAGCAATTGGTAAATGTGGAAAATGCCGCATTGCGCATCGGCGTCGCCCTGCATTCGCTGCGCGCGGTGCCGGAGAAGGCGATGCGCGAGGTGCTTGCCGCAGAGTTGACGCGCGGCATGCCGGTCCACGTCCATATCGCCGAGCAGATCGGCGAGGTGCAGGACTGCCTCGCGCTGCGCAATGCGCGGCCGGTCGAGTGGCTGCTCGACAACCTGCCGGTCGACGCGCGCTGGTGCCTGGTCCACGCCACGCACATGAGCGCGCAGGAAACACAGCGCCTCGCGCAGTCCGGCGCGGTCGCCGGCCTGTGCCCGACCACCGAGGCCAACCTCGGCGACGGCCTGTTCCCGCTCAAGGCGTACATCGACGAGAACGGTGCGCTCGGCATCGGCTCGGACAGCCACATCTCGGTATCGCCGGTCGAGGAACTGCGCTGGCTCGAGTACGGCCAGCGCCTCGCCACGCGGCACCGCAATATCGCGGTGTCGGTGGCGAACCACAGCGTTGGCGAGACCTTGTTCGCCGCGGCGCTGCGTGGCGGTGCGCAGGCGGCGGGCGTCGGCGTCGGCGCGATCGCGGCGGATGCACGCGCCGACTTCATCGTGCTCGACGACGATTCGGCGCTGCTGGCCGGCCGCGACGAGGCCAGCCTGATCGACACGTTCCTGTTCGCCGGCAACGCCAACCTCGTGCGCCACGTCATGGTCGGCGGCGATTGGGTCGTGCGCGATTTCCGTCATCGCGACCGCGAGCGCATCGCGGCGCGCTATCGCGCCACGGTGGAGCGTTTAGCGGCCCGCGTCTAGCGCAAGCCAGCACGACCCGCCCGGCGAGGGATTCCCCCGGTCCGTTTGCCGCCGCTTTGGCGGCTTGCGTGCCGCTCTGGAATCCGCAAGCGCACGGCGCGCGATTGGTGCGCAGTGTCAGCAGACGAATCCTCGCGCCGGAAATTCCGCGGGACGCTGCAGCCAGTTGTCCGCCGGATACGTGCATGTGGCATCGACTGCGTGCAGCGTGTAGGCATGGCGCGCCTGCGCCGAGCGGTTGGCTTCGGACAGGTGCGGAAAGCAGCCGTTGAACACGATCAGCGTGCCGGCGGGGACTTCGAGCCATTCGAGCGCGGACATGTCCCATTCGATCGATGCGTCGAGTTCGTTCGTTTCGAGCGTGCCGTCAGCCTTGCTGCGAAACAGTTTCTTCAATCCCTTGCGATGCTCGCCCGGGATGCCGCCGAGGCAGCCGTTGCCGCGATGCGCGTCGTCGATCGCGAACCAGTAGCCGGTGACCGACATCGGCTCGGTGTAGAGATAAGTCGAATCCTGGTGGCAGATGACTTCGCCGCCGATGCCCGGCTGCTTGAAGATGTACATCGACTGCATCACGCGCGGCTGCGCGACGCCAAGGCTCGCACTGACCGCCTGCAGCGCGGGGCCTTTCGAGAACGCCGAGAACACCGGGTCGAGGTCGTGCATCGCGTGGCCGAGCTTGTTGACCGCGAGCGGCAGCGGGTAGGCGAGCTTGCCGTCGATGTCGAACGCTTCTTCCTCGAAGAACACGCCGATGCCGGTGGCCGATTCGAGAAAATAGCGGCTGTCGAGATGCTGCGGCGCACGGGTCGAGAAGATCGTGCCGACCGCGCGCGGGCCGTGTTCCTCGACGAGTGCGTTGGCGCGCACGCGCAGGAGTTCGCATTCGCCGCGGCGCTTGAAGTTTTCGATGACCAGTACGCCGTCGCGGTGGAAAGCGGCGGCAGCTTCAGGCGGCAATTCACCGTTCGGCAGGGTTGTGCAGCGGGTGATGGGCATGGCGGTCGATTCCGGCGCGGGCTCAATTGCGCAGCTTGTAGCCGCTGCGGAAGATCCACGAGACGATGGCGAGGCATAGCGCGAGGAAGCCGAGGATCGCGGCGAGGCTGATTGCGACATCGACGTCGGCCTTGCCGTAGAAGCTCCAGCGCATGCCGCTGATCAGGTACACGACCGGGTTGAACAGGCTGATTTTCTGCCACAGCGGCGGCAGCATCGAGATCGAATAGAACGCGCCGCCGAGGAAGGTCAGCGGGGTCATGATCAGCATCGGCACGACTTGCAGGCGCTGGAAGCTGTCCGCCCACAGGCCGAGGATGAAGCCGAACAGGCTGAAGCTCAGCGCGGTCAGCACGAGGAAAGCGACCATCCAGAACGGGTGTTCGATGTGGTAGGGCACGAAAAAGCGCGCGGTGATCAGGATCAGCGTGCCGAGCATCAGCGACTTGGTCGCCGCCGCGCCGACGTAGCCGAGCACCGCCTCGAACGCCGACACCGGTGCCGAGAGCAGTTCGAAGATCGTGCCGGCCCATTTCGGCATGTAGATGCCGAACGCGGCGTTGGAGATGCTCTCGTTGAGCAGCGGCAGCATGAGCAGGCCGGGAATGATGAAGGCCGCGTAGTCGACGCCGTCGACGCTGCCGACGCGCGCGCCGATCGCCGCGCCGAAGACGATGAAGTAGAGCGAGGTCGACAGCACCGGCGACAGCATCGATTCGAGCAGGGTGCGGAAGGTGCGCGCCATTTCGAATTTGTAGATCGCGCGGATCGCGTGGAGGTTCATGGCTCAGCTCCGCACCAGCGACACGAAAATGTCTTCGAGCGAGGACTGGCTCGAATGCAGATCCTTGAAATCGATGCCGTGCGCGGCAAGCCGGCGCAGCAGTTCGGCGATGCCGGTTTCCTCGCGCTGCGTGTCGAAGGTGTAGGTGATCGCGTCGCCGTCGGCCGACAGTTCGAGCGGCAACGTGGCGAGTTCGTGCGGAATGCGCTGCAGTGGCGTCTGCAGTGCCAGCGTGAGCTGTTTCCTGCCGAGCTTCTTCATCAGCGCGGCCTTGTCCTCGACCAGGATCAGCTCGCCCTTGCGGATCACGCCGATGCGGTCGGCCATGTCCTCGGCTTCCTCGATGTAGTGCGTGGTCAGGATTATCGTCGTGCCGTTCTCGCGCAGGCGGCGCACCATCTGCCACATGTCGTGGCGCAGTTCGACGTCGACGCCGGCGGTCGGTTCGTCGAGGAACAGAATGCGCGGTTCGTGCGCGAGCGCCTTGGCGATCAGCACGCGGCGCTTCATGCCGCCGGACAGGGTCATCACCTTGGCATCGCGTTTGTCCCACAGCGAGAGCTCGCGCAGTACGGTTTCGATGTGCGCCGGATTCGGCGCGAGGCCGAACAGGCCGCGGCTGAAGGTCACCGTCGCGATCACGCTCTCGAACGCGTCGGTGTGCAGCTCCTGCGGCACGAGGCCGATTTTCGCGCGCGCGGCGCGGTAGTCGCGCGCGATGTCGTGGCCATCGGCGACGACGCTGCCGGTGGTCGCATTGACGATGCCGCAGACGATGCTGATCAGCGTCGTCTTGCCGGCGCCGTTCGGCCCGAGCAGGGCGAAGATCTCGCCCGCGCGAATCTGCAGATCGATGTCCTGCAGCGCGACGAAGCCGGAATCGTAGGTCTTTCCGAGGCCCCGGATGTCGATGATCGGCCGCATGCGCGCATTGTGGTCCAGCCGGCCGCGCCCCGGCGCGGCGCGCGCAGCAAGCGCCGCCTTCGCACGCTGCCGCGCACGCGCAGGCCCGGCGGCGCCGCGGGCGCTCGCGCGCGCGGTCCGCGCGCTGGCTATAGTCTGCGTTCCATTCCCCCCGGACTGCAAGGAGATCGTGCATGAGCACATTGGTGGTGGTGAGCTACGAGAAGGAATTCCAGGCCGAAGAGGTCCGCCTGAAGCTGCGCAAGCTGCAGAAGGACTACCTGATCGACCTCGAGGACGCGGTCGTCGCGACGAAGGATGCGAAGGGCAAGGTCAAGCTGCACCAGGCAATGAACCTGACCGGCGCCGGCGCGCTGAGCGGCGGCTTCTGGGGCGCCCTGATCGGCCTGATCTTCATGATGCCGCTGCTCGGCGCGGCGGTCGGCGCGAGCGCCGGCGCGATCTCGGGTGCGCTGACCGACCTCGGCATCGACGACGATTTCATGAAGAACCTCGCCGGCCAGATGCAGCCCGGCGGATCGGTGCTTTTCGTGCTGGCGCACGGCGCGACGCCCGACAAGGTCCTCGAGGAGCTGCAGGGCACGGGCGGCAAGATCCTCAAGACCTCGCTGACGCACGAGGACGAGGCCAAGCTGCAGGCGGTGTTGAGCGCTGCCAAACCATAGCCCGCCACTGAACGGCAGGAAGCAGGCGATGAACGGCACGCTCTATCTGTTGCTGTTGATCGTTCTCTTCATCGGCGTCGTGATCTGGGCGTTCGGCCGCAAGCGCAAGAAGCGGTTCGACGCCGACGCGCGCATCCCGTTCGACGACAAGGACTGAACGCCGTCGCTCCACGCACGACGACCCGCGGCGATGACGTCGTGATGAACTTGCATGATCTGTCCCGGATCGAACCGACC